>NZ_LT629777.1:6300000-6529536 GCF_900105475.1 Pseudomonas asplenii
ACAGAGTAACCGCTAAAACGGCTGTTTAAAATTAGTCGCACAATGGTTTTTCAATAATAAGGACGATGACTCACCAGTCACTGACGAAATGTCGTAACTGACTGTCGGAATCTACTGTTTGAACTCGAAGTCCAGGGCTGCGCCTTCCACTTCCCGGCGACTTTCGTTGCGCAATTGCAGATCCATCTCATTGCTCAGCAGTCGACCGTTGAGCTGAAACGGCGTCTGGGAGGCCGGCTTTTCGACAAACATCTGCGGCAATAGCGGTCGGCTCTTGGACAGTGGCACCTTACCGACCGGCTGCATCTTGTTGACCAGCTCCTGGGGCAGACTCAGGTCCAGCTTGGCGGGAGGAAGGCGGGTCTTCACCACCTCATTGCTGACCGAACGGGACTTTTTCGTTGCGGCCTTTTTTGTCGGAACAGTCTTTTTCGGCTGAGCTTTTTTCGGAGTGGCCTCGGCCTTTTTCGTCGCAGCTTGGGTTGTCTTCGGCGGCGTGGCCTTGGTTTTCTGTACCGCACTGCTGGTGGCTGGCGACTTTTCCTGAGCCTGCGACATGGCTGTACCGCCAACGCCCAAGCCGGTCAGCAAGGCAAGCAATAGCAAGCGTACAGCGAAAGTCGCTTTCATAAACCCTACGGCATGAACAACAGAGTGCTCTATGCTCGCTCGTTGAGCAGTCGATGACAAGTCACGAGCGCCGCAATCGTCCCCGGATGCCGCCGCCGGGAGCGCCCTCAAGCGCTTCCCGGCAGTCGACTCAGAACAACCCGGCTGCGGTTTCCTGGCACAACTGGCTGGCCAGCATGCCGAGGGTCATCAACGCCCGCTCGGCCTCGCGGTTCCACGGAATCGCGCAGTTGAGCCGGATACAGTGGTTGAATTGTTCGGTATTGCTGAAGATCAGTCCCGGCGCAATGCTGATGCCTTGTTGCAAGGCGCGCACGTGCAGCTCCTGAGTATTGACCCGTCCCGGCAGGCTGACCCAGAGAATGAAACCGCCGGTCGGACGGGTCATCTGCGTGCCTTCGGGGAAATACTGCTGCACCGCCAACTGAAAGGCGCTGAGGTTCTTGCGGTACTCCTGACGAATGTAGCGCAGGTGCCGGTCGTAGCCGCCGTTCTCCAGGTAGGCCGCCACGCCCATCTGCGTCACGCTACAGGCAGAATGGGTACTGAAGGTCTGCAAGCGCTGGATTTCCTGCTGGAACTTGCCGGCGATCATCCAGCCAATGCGCACGCCGGGCGACAGGGTCTTGGAGAAGCTCGAGCAATAAATCACCCGATCCAGCCGGTCATAGGCCTTGAGCGCCTTGGTACGGCCAACCTCGAACATCAGTTCGCCGTAGATATCGTCTTCGACGATCTGGATATCAAAATCCGAAGCCAGGCGCAGCAACTGTTTCTGGCGCTCCTCGGGCATGGTGCCGCCCAGCGGGTTGCTCAGCCGTGTGGTCAGCACCAGGGCCTTGATCGACCATTGGTTGGCCGCCAGTTGCAGAGCTTCAAGACTCATGCCGATGGCCGGATCGCTGGGGATCTCGATGACCTTGAGGCCCAGCAGGTCCGCCAGTTGCAGCAAGCCGTAATAGGTCGGCGACTCGGCGGCGATCAGATCGCCAGGACGGGTCAATACCCGCAGCGACATCTGCAACGCATCCACGCAGCCATGGGTGATCACCACTTCGGAAGGGTCGACCACCACGCCGGCATCGCGCATGCGAATCGCCACCTGGCGGCGCAGCGGCTCGAAACCGGGGCTGAACATGTAGCTGAACGCCCGCGGACTATGAAAGCGGGTGACCTTGGCCAACTGCTGGTGCAGGGCTCGAACCGGCAGATAGTCCACCGACGGCACGGCCGCGCCGAACGGAAACACCCCTTCACGACGGGACTCGACCAGCACCTGGTGGATGATGCTGCTGCGGGTGACCAGGCCTGGACGCTCGACCCGGGCGATGTCCGGCGTCGGCGCGGTCAGCGCGGGGGTCTGGTGAACGTAATAGCCTGACTGCGGCCGGGCACGGATCAGTCCCTGGTCTTCCAGGTTGGCGTAGGCCTGCAACACCGTCGCATGGCTGACATTGAGCTGCGAGCTCATCTTGCGTACCGAAGGCACGCGCTCGCCGGGCTGATAGACACCACGGCGAATATCGTCGGCCAGTTGCTGCGCAATGCGCTGGTAGAGCAATAGGTTGGTCATGAAGCGGCACTCGGTTTCAGCGGCGTTTTTATTCTTGAACGTAACGATACCGGAACAGTTTCAAAGTGTACTGGCACAGTTCCTACAATAGTCGACAATACAGTGACGAGAGAAGCAAAACTGTATGGGCACACTTATCGGTGGAATTGGCCTGGTTTTGTCGCAGTGAGCCGAAGCCCTTGTGGCGAGCGGGCTTGTCGGATCGCCACCCGTGACGTAACCAGGCATGAAAAAACCCGGCACCTTGCGGATACCGGGTCTGTTCTGGGTCGGCTGTAGCCTCAGCGGGCCGCGCCGAGATGGCCCTTCTCGTCGGAGAAGACGATCTCCACCCGCCGGTTCTGCGCCCTGCCCCGCTCGGTGGCATTGACGTCGATCGGGTATTCATCGCCATAACCGACCACTTCGATGCGCTTTTCATCGATGCCCAGATCCACCAGCATGTCCGCCACGGACTGGGCCCGATCGCGGGACAGTTGCAGGTTGTGGTCCTTCTCCCCGGTGCTGTCGGTATAGCCCTCGATGCGCACTATACGTTTCGGGTTGAGCTGGAGAAACTGCACCAGCTTGAGCACCGCACGGTTGGCGGAACTCTTCAGCTCCGCTTCACCGGTATCGAACAGCACATCGCCCAGGGTCATCACCAGGCCACGGTCGGTCTGGGTGCTGGCCTGGCTGATCTGGTCTTCCAGCCATTTGCCCTGCTGCTGCACGCTGAGCAGCTTGGATTCGCGCAGGGCCAGTTGCAGACGCTGGCGTTCCAGCTCCAGCTTGGCGGCACGCTCCTGGTTCAGGGCCTGCTCGGTGTGCTGGCGGGCGATGTCCGAGTAGCGCTCACTCAGGTAGGCATAATGCGCCACGTCGCTGCCACTGCCCCAGTAACTGGACAGGCGATCGGCGCGCGCCAGTGACTCACCGGCACGGATCACGTCCTTGGGCGCGAAGCGCAGCACGTCGGTATCTTCCTTGACCTTCTGGAAGCTGGCCGAAGCCTGCTGCAGGGCCGTCTCGCTGGCCTGCTGGCCGGCACAGCCATAAAGACCGGCACAGACCAACGCCAGCAGAACGCCGCCCCTTCGGCTCGCATAGATCATTGCACGTCCCTCAATTGCTTGCGCAAGCGCGTGATGCGGGTATTGAGCAGCTTCAGCTCTTCCTGGCTCTTTTGCGTCAATACCTGGGCTTCGGCCAGGCGCGCGTCCAGTTCGGCCTGTTCGGCGCGCATACGGGCTTTCTTGAAGGATTGGTCGGCCATATCGGACTGGGCACGCTCGAACTTGCCTTCGGCCAGTTTCAGTTCGGCGACCTCGTCGGCCTTGGCACCCACCGCGCGGGCTTGTTCGAGCGCACGCTCGGTGAGACGCATTTGTTCATTCGGCGCCGGATCGGCTGCGCAGCCCGCCAGGGCCACGACGGCCAGTGCCGCGAATAAAGGTCGAATACTCAAAAGCAAATTCCTACTGTTTGGGCGCGCCGGCCGGCTGCAGTTGCGCCTTCCAACGCTCCAGATTGCGCTGCAACGCGGCCTCGGTCAGGCCGGAAGCGGGCAATTCTGTCATTTTTTTCGCCAACTGTCCGCGCAACCAGGCGTCATTGCAGGCCGAGTTATGCGAGACCGCGAGGAACAGACCCGGCTGATCGATGGGCTGGGGTCGTGGGCCAATATCCCTGGCCATGCCCAGACTCTGCGCAGTGACCATGCCGGCATAGCGCCCGGCCAGGACATACTCGACCTCGCCCAGCAACAGTTTCTGCAACGCCTGGGGCAATGCTGGTGTGTACTGCAGGGTCAGTTGCGCCTTGCTGAACGCCACGAACGGTTGCGTCATCCGGGCCTTCTGCGAGACGGCGCCGCTATGCCCCTGCAAGTCGCTGGCGGCGTTGTAGACCACCGGCGAATCGTTGCGCGTCCAGACCAGGAAATCGTTCTGCACCAGGGCCGGGTGGATGTAGTCCAACGACTCCAGCTCGTTGACGCTGATCGGCGCGTCCACCAGCAGATCCATGCGCCCACTGCGCACTTCCTCCAGGGCCTGGGAGCGCTTGCCGCCGTAGAGCACCTCGATCTTGAGCCCCAGCTCGCTACCCACCTGGCGCAACAGGTCGGCGCTGGCGCCGATCAGGTGGACCGGATCCTCGGGGTCACGCCACAGGTAGGGCGGCGCGTCCGGGCTGCCGGTGACAATCAGACGCTCGCATTTGCCCACGGCCAGGGCCTGGGTGGACAGTCCCAACAGCAGCGATAGTGCAGCGACGCGAAGCACGTCCATGACAAATTTCTCCAATCAATACTGCTGACTGCAGGAGCAGGATACCGGTGTAAACATGATGCCAGCGCACGCATGAAGGGGTGTCGGCACGATGATTCGGTAAAAAAAAACCCGGTCAAAAGACCGGGCTCTTTTATAAGTGAAGCCGCTGGATCAGACCAGCTTTTCCAACTCAGGTACCGCTTCGAACAGGTCGGCGACCAGGCCGTAGTCGGCCACCTGGAAGATCGGCGCCTCTTCGTCCTTGTTGATCGCAACGATCACCTTGGAGTCCTTCATACCGGCCAGGTGCTGGATCGCGCCGGAGATACCGACGGCGATGTACAGCTGTGGCGCAACGATCTTGCCGGTCTGGCCGACCTGCATGTCGTTCGGTACGAAGCCTGCGTCGACTGCCGCGCGGGACGCGCCGACGGCCGCGCCCAGCTTGTCGGCCAGGGCGTACAGGTGCTTGAAGTTGTCGCCGTTCTGCATGCCACGGCCACCGGATACGACGATCTTGGCAGCGGTCAGCTCTGGACGGTCGGACTTGGCCAGCTCTTCGCCGACGAACGACGATTTGCCTGCATCGTGAGCCGCGCCAACGGCTTCAACGGCAGCCGAGCCACCTTCGGCGGCAACCGGGTCGAAACCGGTGGCACGCACGGTGATGACCTTGACCGCAGCACTCGATTGCACGGTGGCAATGGCGTTACCGGCGTAGATCGGGCGTTTGAAGGTGTCAGCACTTTCCACCGAGATGATCTCGGAGATCTGGTCGACGTCCAGCGCAGCAGCAACGCGCGGCAGGATGTTCTTGCCGTTGGAGGTGGCGGCGGCCAGGACGTGGCTGTAGCCCTTGCCCAGCTCGGCTACCAGGGGAGCGACGTTTTCCGGCAGTTGATGCGCGTAGGCGGCGTTATCGGCCACCAGCACTTTCGACACGCCAGCGATTTTCGCGGCGGCTTCGGCGACGGCGCCAACACCCTGGCCAGCGACCAGCACGTGGATGTCGCCACCGATCTTCGCAGCGGCTGCAACGGTGTTCAGGGTGGCCGGGGCCACGACCTTGTTATCGTGTTCGGCGATTACCAAGATAGTCATATCAGATTACCTTCGCTTCGTTTTTCAGTTTCTCGACCAGTTCTGCAACCGACTTGACCTTGATGCCCGCGCTGCGTGCAGCCGGTGCTTCAACTTTCACGGTCTTGTTGGTCGAGGCGGTGGAAACGCCCAAAGCATCCGGAGTCAGCGTCTCGAGCGGCTTCTTCTTGGCTTTCATGATGTTCGGCAGGGACGCGTAACGCGGCTCGTTCAAACGCAGGTCGGTGGTGACGATGGCCGGCAGGCTCAACGAAACGGTCTGCAGGCCGCCGTCGATTTCGCGGGTCACGGCAACCTTGTCACCCGCCACTTCGACTTTCGAAGCGAAGGTGCCTTGAGCGTAACCACTCAGGGCAGCCAGCATCTGACCGGTCTGGTTGTTGTCGCTGTCGATCGCCTGTTTGCCAAGGATGACCAGTTGTGGCTGTTCCTTGTCGACCACGGCCTTGAGCAGCTTGGCCACGGCCAGGGAGTTCAGTTCGTCGGCGGACTCGACCAGGATGGCGCGGTCGGCACCCAGCGCCAGCGCGGTACGCAGTTGCTCCTGGGCGGTGGACGGGCCGATGGAGACGACGACGATTTCAGTGGCCACGCCTTTTTCTTTCAGACGTACCGCTTCTTCCACTGCGATTTCGCAGAACGGGTTCATCGACATCTTGACGTTGGCGAGGTCGACGCCGGAATTGTCCGCCTTGACGCGAACCTTGACGTTGTAATCGACAACGCGTTTGACAGCTACAAGAACCTTCATGGATTCCTCACTCTCCGGTGAAAAGAAAGTCGCCCAGGCGTACCTGGCGGTTGGATGCTCATTGGCGCGCGCATGAAGCTCAAGGGCACCTCCAAAAACGCCGACATCTACACGAAAACCTGGCTTTTCCCGGTTGCATGACCGTCCGTCCGACGTGACTGTACAGTCACTGGACCGATGGACGTGTAAACTTCGCGCCAGAATCGGCGTGCCACTTCACTTTCGGTGTCTTCGTCCGGTCTTTAGACGTGCTCTTGCGACCCAGGTTTAGCCTACGCCGGGCGCAAAACCGCTCGTATCTTGACCGGAACGCCTATTCTGGTCAATACGGCAAAATGGCCAGTCATAAGCCGCGCTTCTTTGATTTATCTGGCTTCCAGCGAATTCAAACAAACGTTTGTATTGGACGCTGATAGTGGTGTAGATATAATGGCGCCACCTAGAGAGAAAGATGTCTCCCCTTCTGGAGCGGGGCACCAAATCTCCAATCAGAAGAAAACTGTTGAGCCTTGAGAGTAGGAGAGAGTCTGTGGAACGCGAATACATGGAATTCGACGTGGTCATCGTCGGTGCCGGCCCCGCAGGCCTGTCCGCCGCTTGCCGGCTGAAACAGAAAGCGGCTGAAGCGGGTCAGGAAATCAGCGTCTGCGTCGTGGAGAAAGGTTCCGAAGTCGGTGCCCACATCCTTTCCGGCGCGGTGTTCGAACCACGGGCCCTGAACGAACTGTTCCCGGACTGGAAAGAACTCGGTGCGCCGCTCAATACCCCGGTCAAGCGTGACGACATCTATGTGCTGCGCAACGGCGAGACCGCGACCAAGGTTCCCGACTTCTTTGTGCCCAAGACCATGCACAACGAAGGCAACTACATCATCTCCCTGGGCAATCTGTGCCGCTGGCTGGCCCAGCAGGCCGAGAACCTGGGCGTAGAGATCTACCCGGGCTTCGCCGCCCAGGAAGCGCTGTTCGACGAGAACGGCGTGGTCCGCGGGATCATCACCGGCGACCTGGGTGTCGACCGTGAAGGCAAGCCGAAGGAAGGCCTGTACACCCCCGGCATGGAGCTGCGTGGCAAATACACGCTGTTCGCCGAAGGTTGCCGTGGGCACATCGGCAAGCAGCTGATTTCGCGCTTCAAGCTCGACAGCGATGCCGATGCCCAGCACTACGGTATCGGCCTCAAGGAAATCTGGGAAATCGATCCGGCCAAGCACCAGCCTGGCCTGGTGGTCCACACTGCCGGCTGGCCGCTGGACATCATGGGCACCGAAAACACCGGCGGCTCCTTCCTCTATCACCTGGAAAACAACCAGGTGGTGGTCGGCCTGATCGTCGACCTGTCCTACAGCAATACCTACCTGTCGCCGTTCGACGAATTCCAGCGCCTCAAGCACCACCCGGTACTCAAGCAGTACCTGGAAGGCGGCAAGCGCATCAGCTACGGCGCCCGCGCCATCTGCAAGGGCGGCCTGAACTCGCTGCCCAAGATGGTCTTCAACGGCGGCGCGCTGATCGGTTGCGACCTGGGCACCCTGAACTTCGCCAAGATCAAGGGCAGCCACACCGCGATGAAGTCCGGCATGCTCGCCGCCGAAGCCGTGGCCGAGAAATTGCTGGCCGGCGCCGAGGGGGGTGACCAGTTGGACAACTATGTCACGTCGTTCAAGGCCAGCTGGCTGTACGAGGAGCTGTTCAGCAGCCGCAACTTCGGCGCGGCGATCCATAAGTTCGGCCCGATCATCGGCGGCGGCTTCAACTGGGTCGAGCAGAACCTGTTCGGCGGCAAGCTGCCCTTCACCCTGCACGACAACAAGCCGGACTATGCCTGCCTGAAGCTGGCCAAGGACTCGGTGAAAATCGACTATCCGAAGCCCGATGGCAAACTCAGCTTCGACAAGCTCAGTTCGGTGTTCCTCTCCAGCACCAACCATGAAGAAGAGCAGCCGTGCCACCTCAAGCTCAAGGACCCGAGCATTCCGTTGAGCAAGAACCTGCCGCTGTACGACGAACCGGCGCAGCGCTACTGCCCGGCTGGCGTGTATGAAGTGATCACCCAGGAAAACGGCGAGAAGCGCTTCCAGATCAACGCCCAGAACTGCGTGCACTGCAAGACCTGTGACATCAAGGACCCGGCGCAGAACATCACCTGGGTCACCCCGGAAGGGGCTGGCGGCCCGACCTACCCGAACATGTGATTCGGCTGGCGGCACACTGAAAAGGCTCCTTCGCAGGGGCCTTTTTACTGGGAAGTCTTTCGCCGGAGCAGAGGGCCTCTTCGCGGCGGTTCGGCGCGAAGAGGCCGCCCCACACACTACAAACCCCAGATCCCGCTCTCAAGCCGACTGCCCAGTCAACATCCCCTCCTCCCCCGGCGTGCGTTCGAAGTAGCGCTTGTACTCCCGGCTGAACTGCGACGTACTCTGATACCCCACCCGATGCGCCACCTGCGCTACGCCCAGACCATCACCCGCCAGCAGCCGCTGGGCCTTGAGCAGGCGCAGGCGCTTGAGGTACTGCACCGGCGACAGCAAGGTGCTGCGCTTGAAATGCTCATGAAAGGTCGAGGGGCTCATGTTCGCATAACGCGCCAGCGTGTCGACGTTAAGCGGCTCGGCGAAATGCTCATGCAGATGGCTGAGAGACGCCGCCAGCCGGGCAAACTGCCCCTGCTGTTCGACCAGCGCCCGCAGTACGTCGGCCTGGGGCCCGCGCAGGGCGGTGAACAACACTTCACGCAAGCGCGCCTGGCCCATGATCCGGCACTCCAGCGGATCGTGCAGGCAACGCAGCAATTGCTCGACGCTATGGCGCATGGCATCGTCGAGCGCCACCGAGGTCATCGACTCCGGCGTCTGCGCCGAGGCACCCGGTTCGTTCGCCAGCCCCATCGCCAGCACCAACTCGCTCAACAACGCCCGGTCGATCCCGATGGACACCCCGAGCAGGGGCTCCTCTGGAGTGGCAAAGGTTTCGTATTCGAACGGCACCGGCAACGCCTGGATCAGATAATGCCCGGCACCGTATTCCAGGGTCCGGGGCCCCAGGTAGGCCAGCTTGCTGCCCTGCACGATCACCATCAGGCTCGGTTCGTAGATCTGTGGGCAACGCGCGACATTGCCGGACGCCGAGACGATCTGCACCTCAGGCAACAGGGTCGGCAAAAATCCCGGGCGGGTCGCCAGCGGCTGGAGCAACGCAACCAGCGTTGCATTGGCGTCGAGATGACGGGTCAACTGCATGGCAAATATTTCACGGAAAAAGGGATACCAACATCATCGCAGGTCTGGCGCCACAGGAAAGTGCCAGAGCACTGATCCCGGAGGATTAGGCATGACACCCGGAGGAATCGTCATGGTCGTGCTCCGACGCGATCACGACAATGGTCCACCTCATCCGTCAGCGCTTTTGCAAGGTTTGCCCCATGTATACCGCCATTGGTTATGCCGCCCAGTCTGCCACCACGCCCCTCGCCCCGATGACCTTCCAGCGCCGTTCACCACGACCGGACGACGTGGCCATCGAGATTCTCTACTGCGGCGTCTGTCACTCGGATATCCACCAGGCCCGCAATGAATGGGGCATTGCCGTCTACCCACTGATGCCCGGCCATGAAATCGTCGGCAAGGTCACTGCCGTCGGCAGCCAGGTCACCCGGCATAAAGTCGGCGACCTGGTCGGCGTCGGTTGCATGGTCGACTCCTGCCGTGACTGCACTGCCTGCAAGGCCAACCTGGAGCAGTACTGCGAAAACAATCCGACCATGACCTACGCCACCCCGGACCGGGTCGATGGCAGCAACACCATGGGCGGTTACTCCGACAGCATCGTGGTCAGCGAGCATTTCGTCGTGCGCATCCCGGAAAAACTCGACCTGGCCAGCGCTGCGCCGCTGCTCTGCGCCGGCATCACCACCTACTCGCCGCTCAAGCACTACGGCGTCAAGGCCGGTGACAAGGTCGGGATTCTCGGCATGGGCGGCCTGGGCCACATGGGCATCAAGTTCGCCAAGGCCCTGGGCGCCGAAGTCACCCTGTTCACCCGTTCGGCGAGCAAGGCCGAGGAGGCCCGCCGCCAGGGTGCCGACCATGTGATCGTGTCCACCGACGACGCGCAGATGCAGGCCGCCGCCGGACGTTTCGACTTCCTGCTCGACACCATTCCGGTGCAACACGACCTCAATCCCTACCTGGACACCCTGACCTTCGATGGCGTGCATATCCTCGTCGGCCTGATCGAACCGGTCGACCCGGCGCTGCATGCCGGCAAGCTGGTGATGAAACGCCGGGTACTGGCCGGTTCACTGATCGGTGGCATCGCAGAAACCCAGGAAGTGCTGGATTTCTGTGCCGAGCACGACATCAGTTGCGATATCGAAATGCTCGACATCCGCCACATCAACGAGGCGTACAGTCGGATGATCGCCGGTGACGTGAAATACCGTTTCGTGATCGACATGGCGACGCTGAAGGTCTGACAATACAGGGTTTGACAAGCCCGCTTGTGTGGCGAGCGGGCTTGTCATCGCCTCAGAAACTCACCTGTGCCGTACTCAACACCTGCACAAACGCGCCGTTCAACGTCGCATTGTGATGCTCGACAATCGCCTGGGCCGACAACCCGGGCGTCTCCATGCAGGTGTGGGCATCCCCCACCAGCACGACCTCGAAGCCCAGGTCCCGAGCCAGCCGGCAGGTGCTGTCAACGCAATACTGGCTCTTCATCCCGACAATAATCAGCCGTTTCACCCCGGCATCGTCCAATTGCTCGGCCAAACCGGTTTCAAAGAAACAACTGGGGCGGGTCTTGTCGAGCAGGTGATCCACCGCCGGGTCCAGCCCCAGTTCCGGCAACACCTGCCACGCCGCACTCCCTGCCGCGATCGGCGAACCCTGTGGTCCGGTGTGTCGCAGGGCAAAGATCGGCGCCCATGCCTCGCGCGCCTGCCCGATCAGCGCGGTGATGCGCGCGAGCACCTGATCCCCTTGCCAGGGTTGCTGCGGGCCATGGAACAGGCCAACCTGCATATCGATGATCAACAGCGCCGAACGCTGGGGGCTATGAACCTGCATGGTATTATTCCTTCCTGGTGATACCAGCAAAGGCCCGGAAACCAAAAGGCCCCGTCCATTGCTGGCGGGGCCTTGGTTCACTGCGTATCAACCACTCACACAGTCACCTCGCCCCCCTTGCGGGTGGTGGTGGTCGTGGTGGTCAGGTGCAGCGAGATTCTGTTCATGACGTCGATAATGCCAAGCTCCGACAGGAAATGGCAACCACCCTGTCAGCTCATTTCAGAAGCGCAAACGCCAGCGTCCGTTGCGGCGCAGGTCAACCACCGACAGCGGCTCGATATCGATGGCGTTGAACGAGCTCGGGCCGGCCTGCAGCGCATGGAGAATCGCCGCGCGGATCACGAAGGGATGGGTCACGACGAAAAAATGCCCGTCCTCCTGAAAGCCGTCGAGCCAGGCACCGACCCTGGCGCAGAGTTCGATCACCGACTCTCCCGCCGGCGGGGCAATCTGCGGCTGGTTGATCCAGGCCTCGAGCCCCTGCGGATCACTCTCCTGCAAATCGCTCAGGGCCAGGCCCTGCCATTCGCCAAAATCGTAATCCCCCAGTTCCGGAACGATCTCGATCTCGCTGCCCAGTGCTTCGGCAGTCTGCCAGGCACGGGTTTCCGGCGCACTGAGGATCCGCACCGGCTTTTTCAGCCGGCTGGCCAGTTCGGCGGCCTTGGCCAGCCCCTTGGGTTCAACCGGCTCGTCCAGCGCAAAACGCCCCAGACGCTGAGCCTCGGTGCGGGCATGGCAAACAATGCTGAGCCGGATCGACATGTGGAAATTTCTCCCGTTCTGCTCCATGCAGGAATACGCCGCACGAGCACTGCTTTCAATAGTAAGGATAGAAGCCGCTGAACACCCGACACGCTTACACCACCGTCAGCGCATTCTAGATGCCCAATGCCAGCCACTGCCATGCAGGCTTATTTATCAGACATGACGCACAACCCCGGGAGATTTTTCAGCGGATCGGGCACACAATATCGGACATCTGCAATACAAAAAAAGGAGCCGGTCATCCCAGCTCCCTTTTGTGTATTGCAGGTGCCAAACGTTTCCATAGCAGTTATCGTGGGCTCCATGCCACTGCGCGGCATCCTCACCTGTTCACACCCTCAAGGTACTGACCGATGTCATCTTCCCGCCTGAAAAAAATCCTCGGCACCGTTGTCCTGCTCGGCGGTTTCGCCGCGACCGACTCGGCGTTCGCCCACGCCCACCTCAAGAGCGAAACCCCGGCAGCGGACAGCACCGTCAGCGCGCCGAGCGAATTGCGCCTGGTTTTCAGCGAAGGCGTCGAAGCCGCGCTGACCAAGGTCGAACTGAGCAGCGGCGGCGCCAAGGTCGAGGTGAAAAGCATTGCCACCGATCCGGCCGACAAGAAGGTCCTGGTCGTGACCCCGGCCACCGCGCTGCAAGCCGGCGACTACCAGGTCAATTGGCATGCAGTCTCGGTCGACACCCACAAGAGCGAAGGCAACTACGGCTTCAAGGTGAGCCACTGAGTTGATGCTCGATGCCATGGTCCTGTGTCGTTTCCTGCATTTCACCATGGTCCTGTCGTTGTTCGGGGCCTGCCTGTTACGGCCCCTGCTGATCGGCCCGGCGCCCTCGGCGGTGCTCGACTCGCAGTTGCTGACGATGCGCCGCTGGATGGCTGCACTGGCCCTTTTCAGTGCAGTGGCCTGGTTGCTGCTGACCATCGTCGGCATGACCGATGACTGGGCAGACGCCATCCGCCTGCCTACCCTGCAATTGGTGCTGGGCCATACCTTTTTCGGCAAGGTCTGGACCTGGCATCTGGGTCTGAGCCTGCTGCTGTGGATCGTCCTCAGCACCCATGCACCGCCCAGAGTCAGCCTGTTGCTGGCGCTCCTGCAAGTGGCGACCCTGGCGCCCGTTGGTCATGGGGCGATGCTCGATGGGGTTGGCGGGCAGTTGCTGATGTTCAACCAACTGTTGCACCTGAGTGGTGTCGGCGCCTGGGTCGGCGGTTTGATGTTGCTGATCCTGGTGCTGAGTCGCCCGGCCGGGCATGAAGTCGAACGGATCCTGCGCCACTTCAGCACTCTCGGCTACCTGATGGTCGCGGTGATCATCGTCACCGGGCTGATCAACGTCCGCGTACTCACTGGCGCGCTCTGGCCGACGCCGCTGTTCCAGGGCTTCGCGCTGATCCTGCTGATCAAGGTACTGCTGGTGCTGCTGATGCTCGGCCTGGCCCTGTTCAACCGGGTGATGAGCCGGCATGGTCGGATCACCGTGCTGCGCCGAAGCGTCACCCTCGAATGGCTGCTGGGCCTGGGCGCAATACTCGCCGTCTCGCTGCTGGGCACGCTGCCACCGGTAGTGATGAACTGACCCACGCCACTCATCGCCCTCCCGTGCGCAATACGTAAAAAACCCGACTCAGATAGTCATCTATATGAATCCTTCAGGTATATTCCTTCGAACCGCGTAACAAGATATTACAAGAAGGGGTTTCCGTTGGATCTTTCACATGCCGCGTGGCTCGCCCACGACACTCGCCTGATCGTCTGCTGCCTCGCAGCCATCACCAGCATTATCGTGCTGATCAGCCTGACCAAGCTGCCGCCGTTCCTGGCGATCCTGATCGGTACCTTCATCGCCGGGCTCGGTGCGGCGTTGCCGCCGGAAGAAGTCGCCAAGGCCTTCAGCAAGGGCGCCGGCAGCCTGCTGGGCGAAGCCGGGATCATCATTGCCCTGGGTGCGATGCTCGGTGCGCTGATGGCGGAATCAGGCGCCGCCGACCGCATTGCCTCGACCCTGCTGCGCCACGCGAAAGGCAAGGCCCTGCCCTGGGTCATGGCACTGGTGGCGATGGTCATCGGCCTGCCGCTGTTCTTCGAGGTCGGGCTGGTGCTGATGGTGCCGGTGATCTTCGTCATCGCTCGACAGTCCGGCCAGCCGCTGCTCAAGGTGGCGATCCCGGCGCTGGCCGGCATGACCACCCTGCACGCGCTGATGCCTCCGCATCCGGGGCCGTTGATCGCGGTCAGCGCACTGCATGCCGACCTCGGCATGACCATGCTGCTGGGCTTGTGCATCGCCGTACCGGCAGTGATTCTCGCCGGCCCGCTGTATGGCATCTGGCTGGCGAAACGCCTCGACGTACAGGAACCGCCCGAACTCGGCGCGCTGTTCACCGCCAAGGTCGAAACCCGCCGCAAGCCGAGCTTTGCCGTCTCCCTGCTGATCATCCTGTTGCCGGTATTGTTGATGCTCGGCAGCACCTTGGCCAAGATCGCCATGGCACCGCAAGGCAACCTGGCACTCACTCTGAAGTTCCTCGGTGAACCGCTGATCGCCCTGGGCATCGCGGTGATCGCGGCAGTGATCTGCCTCGGCTGGTCGATCGGCATGGCCCGTGACCAGGTCGGCGGAGTGCTGCGCAAAAGCCTGGGACCGATTGCCGTGCTGCTGCTGACCATCGGTGCCGGCGGCGGCCTGAAGCAGACGCTGCTGGAGGTTGGCATCAGCGACACCATCAGCAAGGTCGCCAGCGGCGCGCACCTGTCCTATGTACTGCTGGCCTGGCTGATCGCCGTGGCCCTGCGCCAGGCGACGGGTTCGGCCACCGTGGCGACCACCACCACTGCGGGCATTCTCGCGCCACTGATGGCGGGCCTGGCAAGCACCCAGAGTTCGCTGGTGGCCTTGGCGATTGGCGCCGGCTCAGTGTTCTTCTGCCATGTGAACGATGCCGGTTTCTGGATGGTGCGCGAATACTTCGGCTTGCAGCTCAAACAGACGATCTGGGTCTGGTCGGTGTTGCAGACCATCGTTTCGGTGGTAGGGCTGGTGGGGGCGCTGCTGCTGTGGCAGTGGTTCCAGTGAGGCCAGCCTAGTCCTCTGAATAGGCGAAGTGCCTCAACACTTCGCCATCCATCCGGTAGCGCACCCACTCACTCTGGGGTTGCGCACCGATGGACTCATAGAAACGGATCGCCGGCTCGTTCCAGTCCAGTACGCTCCACTCCAGACGCCCGCAGTCATTGGCACAAGCGATCTTCGCCAGATGCCGCAGCAGCTTCTTGCCCGCCCCCGCTCCACGCTGTTGTGGCGACACATACAGGTCTTCCAGGTACAGGCCATTGCGACCCAGCCAGGTCGAGTAGCTGAAGAAGAACACCGCAAAACCGACCGGCTCGCCATCGCGCAGGCAAATCAGGCCATGGGCCGTGGCACCTTCGCCGAACAGGCTCCGCTCGATGTCCACGACACTGGCGATCACTTCGTGGCGGGCGCGTTCGTAGTCGGCCAGCTCCGTGATAAAGGCCAGGATCTGCGGCGCATCGCTGGGCCGGGCTTCGCGTATTTCGAGGGACATGGGTGCTTCCAGAATCAATGAAGTCACCCATGCTATTCGGATTGTGTTGCCGCTTGAATCTTTTCAGTGAAAATTCCTGCCCAGCAACAGGCAGGCGATCAGGGTCGGCACCAGAATCGCCAGAGCAGCGAGCCCCACCCCCAGCAGATGGGCCGACAACGCGCCTGCCATCGATTCGGTCGTTTCGCCCTCCTCACCCTTATTCATGACCCAGCACCTCTGCGCCAGGACGCGCCAGGTACAGCACCTCGTAGGCCTCGCGGGCCCGGTTGCGATCGGGCAAGGCCGACGACAGGGTGATCCGCACCAGCCGCCAGTTCGCGGTGTCCAGCGCCAGCAATACCGCGACAGTATCCTCCCGCCCCCGGATGACCTGGCTTTGCTCGATCTGTGCCGCGAGCAAGGCAGCCCGATCCGCCTCCGGCTCGACCTGCACGTGCTCACGATAAAGGGCCCGTGCCTCGGCGGCGTCACCCCACTGAACATCCAGCGCCAACCACGCCTCGATCTCGGGACGACCGAACGAATCGATCACTGTCTGGAAACGCTCGTCCATCAGAAATGCGCCCGCTGCGGCGGGCTCCGACCACAGGTAGACCGACGCATACTGATTGGCCAAGGCGCCGAAAACCCCACGCTCGCGGGCGATAAAGGCCTTGAACAGCAGGCCCGGAGTGTCGTCCCAGCGCGGCCCGAGCTCGCTGGCTCGACGACGGATCAGGCCCATGTCGTAGTGGGCGGGCAAGCGGTGTGAATAGTGTTTGGCAAACATGGCTGCGCTCCTGGGCAGATGACCGACGGGGGATAACCTGGAGCCAGCTTGCGCAATGTCATAAATCATAACAAGATATCGACATATATATGTGTGATAAGGATTTGATATGATCGATGGCGGTAAACCCCTCGATATCGATACCGTCCAGGCCTTTGTCCTGATCGCCGACCTCGCCAGTTTCACTCGGGCCGCCCAGGCCCTGGACACCTCCCAGGCGGCCATCAGCCTCAAGCTCAAGCGCCTGGAAGAACGCCTGGGTTACCGCCTGCTGGAGCGCACCCCGCGTCATGTGCGGCTGACGCCGTGTGGCGAACAGTTCATCCAGGCCGCGCGCAACCTGCTCCAGGCCCATGCCCGCGCGCTGGGCGACATGACCGCACCGCCGACCCGCCGCCTGGTCATCGGCATCAGCGATCATGTCGCCGGACCGGATCTGCCGGTGCTGCTGAGTCGACTGGCCCAATACGACCCGCTGCTGCTCATTGAAGTACGTATTGCCTCGTCCCGCGATCTGAGCGCGTCCTTCGACCGCGGTGAACTGGATGCGGCCATCGTCCGTCGCGAGGGTGACCGGCAGGACGGCGAAGTGTTGGTGGTCGAGCGCTTCGGCTGGTTCGCCGCCCCGACCTGGCAACAGGTGCCGGGCAGCGTCCTGCGCCTGGCGACCCTGGCCGCGCCCTGCGGCGTGCGGCACTTGGCGGTACGCGTGCTGGATGATGCCGGGATCGCCTGGACCGAGGTATTCGTCGGCGGCGGCGTGATGGCGGTGGGCGCGGCAGTCAGTGCAGGACTGGGCGTTGCCGCGTTGGCAAAACGGGTGGCACCGGCCGGCGCGATCGAAGTCGGCGAACAACTGGGACTGCCACCGCTGCCACTGACGGAAATCATTCTGCATGCGCGCCCCACGGATGCCCGCTCGCAGGAGACGCTGCGGGCCTTGAGTGCGACGTTTCGCGGAGTGCTCGAGCGCTGAGGCGACGATCAGCCCATTAGCCTTTCATGGCTCTGGAAATGCCGCGCCAGTACAGTTCGGTGACATGCAGGAAATTGCTGAACGCGGTCGACAGGTACTCGAAATCCTCTAATGTCTTGCACTCGGCACTGGCGGCGCGGATGGCCTGTTCCTTGTGGTCCTTTTCCGCATCGGCGATGTGCACGTAGAAGTACTCGCAATGCTGGTGAAAATCATCGTCACTGGCATAGAGAAATTTGTAGTTGCGCGCGCCCTCGTAAAGACGGGTCAACATCGAGAAGGCCAGCCACTGCTGGGCCAATAGCGCGCCCAATACCCGCAGCGAACCGCCAGGCTGCCCCTCTTGCTGATAGAGATCCTGTTGCTCCTTGATGAAATATCGGGTGGTGGCGAGCACCGGAACATGTTCCAGATCGACCATCGAATAGGCTCGCCCCGTAGCTCGGCTCAACAGGTCCAGCAGGTAGTTCTGCAACAGCACGATGTGGGCCTTCGCCAAATGCCCCTGGCCAAACTCGTAGAACAGGTGCCTGGCGATTTCGACCTTGGCACTCAAATGGCTGGCATGGATCAGTGATCGGGCTACCATGGTTGAGGTATTGACCGTTCTCGACCAGTAGTTGCGGGCGAAAATCTCCAGATCGCGCACATCCAGCGCACCACCGATCCAGCGTTCATAAAAATCGTTGTTCAAGGCCGGATGGGTCGCCACGTTCTGGGCGAGGGCCTTGATGCGCCTGCTCATTTTTTCCACGATGACTGAATGCTCCTGATCGGCTCCGTGGCTTGAGCATACGGAGCTGGCGGCCCGGATCGAGGCGCCACGATCAGATCGGGCTATGCGATTGATCCCCAATAGGCAGCGAAAATTCTGACTGAGCAAAACCGAAACCGCGTGCTCGTCGACTGCCAGACCTCAAACGCCGCCTAAAAAAACGGCCGGGCTCCTGCAAGGGACCCGGCCGATATTCGTGCGAGAGGGGCTGAAGTCAGATCAGCAGGAACAACGCCAGCAAACCACCGAAAATCGCCCACTTCTCCAGGTAGTAGCGCGTGCGGTTGGTCTTCTTCAGGGCCTTGCCGCGCTGGCGGATGCCATACAGCTTGGTGAAGGCCTTGTTGATCCCGCCGGTCTTGTCGCCGTCGCCATTGGGCGCTGCCGCGGCCGCCATCACGTTGCGGCTGAACCAGCGGTTGAAGGCCGCAGCCCAACGATACTTCAGCGGCCGCTCGACATCGCAGAACAGGATCACCCGGTCCTTGTCGGTGGTGTTTTCGGCGTAGTGAATGAAGGTCTCGTCGAACATCACCGGTTCGCCGTCACGCCAGTGGTAGTTCTGGCCGTCGACATTGATGTAGCAGCCCGGATCATTGGGCGTGGACAGCCCCAGGTGATAACGCAGGGACCCGGCATAGGGGTCGCGATGGCGCACCAGGCGCGAGCCTGGTGGCAATTCGGCGAACATCGCGGCCTTGACCGTGCCGATGCTGTTGAGCAGTTCGGTGGTGCGTGGGCACAACTCGAGGGCGGATGGGTGGTTATCGCCGTACCACTTCAGGTAGAAACGTTTCCAACCGGTCTTGAAGAACGAGTTGAAACCCACGTCATCGGGGCGCTCGGACTTCTTGATTTCGCCGGCCCGCAGCAGCGCCAGGGCTTCTTCGCGGATTTCCTGCCAATTGTCCTGCAATGGCTTGAGCTCGGGGAAGTCGTTGACCCGCAGGTAAGGACGGCTCGGGATTTTCGAGAACAGGTAGAGGAAGCAGTTGATCGGTGCCAGGAAGCTGGAGTGGTCGCTCAGTTGGCGGCCCAGCTTGTGCCGGACTTGGCCGCGCAGGTGGACATACGCGATGGACAGTACATAAACAGCAATGATGATGAGTTTCACAGGCGTCGTCACAGAAGTCGGGAGGAACGCTGCCCTTTGTGCACACTGGTCGCTCGGGGCAGAAACCGAAGTCCAGGTGTCGGGAAAGGGAAGCCAACGCGTTAGGGTAGAACAGCAGCCGCGCTGGTTTCCAGTATTTCCTGTTTAGCTCGCAGGTAAAGGCATCAACGGCTGTACGCTTTTTCGCTGTTGCCAGGCTGAGCAGGCAGATACGCAGGCCCTGGTACCCACCTGCACACACCGAAGCAGGTCCGTGGCTGCAAGGGATTTATCGCGCGGGGGATGAACGCAAAGCCTCAGGGCTCAAGGCCAATGGGAAAAAACTCGCCGCCGCTCCACACGCCTAGCCAGGACTGGCCCTCGATCTGCCGCGTCACCGCCAGTTCGACCAACTGGTAGAACACATTGCGGTGAATCAGCGCCTCAAGGTTGCTGCGCACATGGACATAGGGCGCCGGCTCTTCGCTCTGGGGATCGATCAGCACCCGGATCGGATGCTCCGTGCCAGCCGTGACCTGCTCATCGACCTGGGTGGTGAAACGCAGTTGCTGCGCCTCGCCCTGCCCTTCGACTTCAAGGGTCACCGCGACAAACGGTGCGTCGTCGACCTGGATGCCGACCTTTTCCACCGGAGTGACCAGAAAATAATCGTCGCCATCACGGCGCAGAATGGTCGAGAACAGCTTGACCATCGGCTTGCGCCCGATCGGCGTGCCCAGGTAGTACCAGGTGCCATCGCGGGCGATGCGCATGTCGATATCGCCGCAGAAATCCGGGTTCCACAGGTGAACAGGCGGCAGTCCCTTTTCCGTCCCGGGGATCTGCGCCAACAGGTCGTTGGCCTTGCCTGATTCACTCATGTGCGCTCCGATATGACTTACTGGTCGCTCAAGCCCAGCAGGCTACGGGCGTATTGTGCCAGCGGCTTGGCAATCAGGTCTTGCGGTTTGTTGTCATGGAACGTCAGTAAACCGCCACGGCTCTTGATCCGTGCCGTATCGATCAGGTACTGGGTACTGGTTTCGATCAGCATGATCTGCAGCACGCCGGTGTCGAGGCCCAGGCGGTCGACCGCTTCCTGGTCGGCCCATTCATCGTAGTTGCCGATGCGGTCGTCGGCCTTGGCGAAACGGGTGTACAGCAGGTAGTGGGCACCGGCGGAACGCGCTTCGGCCATGGCCTGGTCCAGGCCGACCGGCGCACGGGCGCGGCGGACCATCGGGAAGTATTCGATGAAGCCGTTGAACGCCTCTTCGGCCACGACGTTGGGCCGAGGGTAAGCGCTGCCGGGCGGAGTGAACGGGCCCTGGGCGATGTAGATGAAGGAATCCGGCTGGATGCGGAACGAGTGAATCCGGCGCGTGTCGCTATGATCGAGCAACCCTGCGTCGCTCATCTGGTAACGCGCCCCTTCTTCCAGATCGCTGACTTTCATGCAGCCGCCCAGCGCCAACAGCGCCAGCAGCATAACCAGGCTACGCATCCTAATCCTCCAGAGGCCGGTGACGGAAAACCGGCGAATAGCCGCAGGATGCAGCTTCCGCGCCAGATCGTCAGCCGATCAACCGCCGATGATTTTCATCACCGTGGCGCCACCGGAGAAGGCCACCGACTGCTTGTCGCCCAACGCCTTGACCAACAGGCGCTGCAGTGCCGGCAGGGCCTCGTGGCGCGGCTTGTCCAGCAAGTCGCCGACATAGTGCCGGTTGCTCGACGACAGGCAGCCATGCAGCCACCCCGTGGAAGACAGCCGCAGGCGCGAGCAGGTTCGGCAGAACGGCACGCTCTCGTTGGCGATCACCCCGAAATAGCCATGGCCGGGGATCTCGTAGCGAACCGCAGTGGCATCGACCGGCGCATTGGCCTGCAGATAGGCGTAACGTTCGCCGATCAACTCCAGGAGTTGCTGGAGACTGACGAACTGCTGGAGAAAGGCATTGTTGTCGCTGGCCAGGTGCCCCATGCGCATCAGCTCGATGAAACGCAGCTCGTAGCCACGCTCCAGACAATAGTCGAGCAGCGGCATCACCTGATCCAGGTTCTGCCCGCGCAGCGGCACCATATTGACCTTGATTTTCAGCCCCGCAGCCCGCGCCTGCTCCATGCCATCGAGCACGCTGGCCAGGTCACCGCCACGGGCGATCCCCCGAAAGGCCCCGGGGTCGAGGGTATCGAGGGACACGTTGATGCGCCCAATCCCGGCCTCCAGCAGCAGCGGCAGTTTGCGCGCCAGCAACTGGCCATTGGTGGTCAGGCTGATGTCATCCAGACCGAGCTTGCCCACCGCACCCATGAAGGCCTCCAGCTTGGGGCTGACCAACGGTTCGCCGCCGGTGATGCGCAGCCGCTCGATGCCCGCCGCCTCGATCAGGTACGCCACCCCACGGGCCATGGCCTCGGCCGACAGCTCGTCCTGGGCCGCCACCAGCCGCTTGCCGTTGGGCACGCAATAGGTACAGGCATAGTTGCAGGCGGAAGTCAGGCTGATGCGCAGATTGCGAAAACGCCTGCCTTGACGATCGACGATCATGGGAAACTCCGGCGGAGGGCTCGGGAATCCGCTAAAAACTGACTTTAAAATCAGCTTTTAGCAAGTGCTTTCCTGGGAGCCAATACCTGTGAGAAGTATAGAACTCAGGCCACCGAATGATCGGTGTCGCGCTTGCGCTTGTTGCCCATGCGCACGCCGATATCCATCAGGAACTGGAAGAATCCTTCCTGGTCCTCCAGCACATTGCTCCAGAACGGCGAGTGGTACAGCGCAACCGCACCGTGCACCAGCGCCCAGGCGGCGCAATAATGAAAGTACGGCGGCACATCCTCAAGCTTGCCTTCGCTGATGCGACCCTTGATCAGCAGGGTCAGGCGCTCGAAGTTGGAGGCGCGGATCTTGTGCAGTTCCTCGACCATCTCCGGCACCTGGTGCCCCTTGACCACTTTCTCTTCCAGGCGGTCGAACAGCCGGTAGCGCTGCGGATCACGCATGCGGAATTCGAAGTAGGCGCGCGACAGCGCTTCCTTGTCCTTGTCGACATCGGCCGAGTGCAGCAACTCGTTCAGGTCGCGCTCATAGTCGAGCATCAGGCGCAGGTAGATCTCCGCCTTGGACTTGAAATGCTTGTAAATGGTGCCTTTGCCGATACCGACGGCATCCGCGATCATCTCGACGGTGACACTGTCTTCACCCTGTTCGAGGAACAGCTTTAGCGCGGTATCGAGAATTTCCTGCTCGCGGCGACGAAACTCACGGACCTTACGGGGTTCTTTGTGCATAAGAAAAGGTCTGTAGGGGCAAAATCGAAGCAAACTATTATGCCTGAGCCGCGCCAAATTGCACGGATCATCAGCGGCTTTTCGTTTTCACTGTCGACGAATCAACCCTCGCTGGTCAAAAAGGCTTCGTCAGGGTCACGCTGCGTCGCTCTACGACAAGGCCCCGACGCCGGGCGAACGAGTGAGAACTCAAGGAAAGCGCCTGTATTCCAAATCTGTTTAAAAAATGAGCAGACCTGACTGGACGTAGCGCGATAGTGACCAATACTTGAATTGTCGGCGGGCATATCCCCCAAGTGTCGCGTCGATAAGGGTGCCAAGGGACCGCGCGCCTTTGTTTTACTCCTAATGGTCTTAACCCGGATTCCCCCCCCAGAACCCGGGTTTTTTTTGCCTGCGATTTACCTGCAGCCCCTTTGGTAGCGGGCTTGCCCGCGAATGGTCCCAGGCACACCCGGCTCAGCCGACATGCGCCAGCACAAACAACCGTTTGAAGTTTTCCGTCGTCTGCTCGGCAAACTGTTCATAAGGCACACCCCGCAACATCGCCAGGTACTCTGCCACTTCCCGCACGTATTGCGGCAGGTTCGGCTTGCCACGATAGGGAATCGGCGCCAGGTACGGCGAGTCGGTCTCCACCAGCAGGCGATCGGCCGGTACCTGGCGGGCCACGTCGCGCAAGGCATCGGCATTGCGGAAGGTGACGATGCCCGACAGCGAGATATAGAAACCCAGGTCCAGCGCAGCCTTGGCCATGTCCCAGTCTTCGGTGAAGCAATGCAACACGCCCGCCTGGGGCAACTGGGCCTCGCGCAACAGTTGCAGGGTATCGGCACGGGCACCGCGAGTATGGACGATCACCGGTTTGCCGGTCTTCTGCGCTGCCTCCAGATGCAGGCGAAAGGAGGCCTGCTGAACCTCGGCCGCCTCGGGCTCATAGTGGTAGTCCAGGCCGGTTTCGCCGATCGCCACCACCCGCGGGTGATCGAGTTCGCGCAGCAGCCAGTCGAGCGCCGGGGTCGCATCGGGCTTGACGTCCAGCGGATGCACGCCGACCGAACAGTCGACATCGGCATAACGATCGGCCAGGGCCTTCACCTCGGCGGCGTTGTCGGCGCTGACGCCAATGCACAGGAAATGGCCGACACCGCGCTGGCGCGCCGCCTCAAGGGCGGCATCCAGGGAACCCTGGTGCGCGGTCAGGTCCAGACGGTCGAGGTGACAATGGGAATCTACAAGCATAGGAAAGAGGGCAACTACATCGTATGAGTGGGACGGTCGGACTTCAGGGCGCCGGCCAGATGGGTTTCGATCTTGCTGCGGGCAGTATTGTCGCCGTCATTGAACTGCACGCCGATACCCGCCGCGCGATTGCCCTGAGCCCCCTTTGGGGTGATCCAGGTGACCTTGCCGGCGACCGGAATCTTCTCCAGCTCATCCATCAGGTTCAGCAGCATGAACACCTCGTCGCCCAACTTGTAGCTCTTGTTGGTGGGGATGAACAGGCCACCATTCTTGATAAAGGGCATATAGGCCGCGTACAGCACCGACTTGTCTTTGATGGTCAGCGACAGAATGCCGTTGCGCGGGCCAGGACCAATAGGTTCGTTCATGCAGACTCCCGAAATGCAGATAAGCCGATTCTAGGGCATCAGTTTTGGCTAGGCAAAGCGGCCCACTGTACCAGCAGCGCTTCGAGCAGCAGCACCCGGTTGAGGTTGGCCTTGCTCAGCACCTTCTGGCGCTGGGCGAGGATCCAGTCCTGGATATTCAGAACCTTTTCCCGCGACGCCTTCTGCGCCAGGTACTGCACCACCTTGCGCATGTCCGGCAGGCCGAGACCCTCCTCGTCCTGGGTCAGCTGATAGCGCAGGATCAGGTTCGACCAATCGCAGAACCAGTCGAACAACAGCAACAGCGGGATGGCGTTCCAGCCTTCGGCCAGTTGCGTCGCCGACAGCTGCTGCTTGAGCAGCCTCTTCACCCCATCGACCACCTGCGCCCGCTGCTCGCGCACGCCCTGGGCCTGCAGGTTGGCCGCCATCAGTGGCGAGCCGGCCGCCAGGGTCAGCAGCTCCACCCGCTCCTCTTCGCTGCAATCGGGCAAGGCCGTAGCCAGCCACTGCAGACTCATCGCCTCGCTCGGCAGCGGGCAGGCCTGCTGCACGCAGCGGCTGCGCACGGTCGGCAACAAGCGGCTGGACTGATGGCTGACCAGCAGCAGCACGGTGTCGCCGGAGGGTTCTTCAAGGCTCTTGAGCAAGGCGTTGGCGGCGTTGATGTTCATCGACTCCACCGGTTCGATCAGCACTACCTTGCGCCCGCCCAGTTGCGCGGTCTGGGCGACGAAACCGACCAGGTCACGGACCTGGTCGACCTTGATCGCCTTGTCCGCTTCCTCGGGTTCCAGGATGTAGTTGTCCGGGTGGCTGCCGGCTGCCAGCAACAGGCACGACTTGCACTGCCCGCAAGCCTCCAGGCCCGCCGGGCTCTTGCACAGCAGCAACGCCATCAGCCGCTCGGCCAACGCGCGCTTGCCGATCCCCGCCGGGCCATGCAGCAGGTAGGCATGGGCATGCTGGGTACGCCCGGCCAGTTGCTGCCAGAGGGTATTCTGCCAGGGATAGGCTTCAGCCATGCTGCAACCCCATCACGCGCTGCGGCGCGCCAGCCGGTTGTTTTATCTTGATAAAAAATCTAAACACAGCAGTATGGGTATCCTTTCGACAACAGGTAAACAGGGAGGCCGTCTGCGCCGGCTACCCTGGCAAGGCTCCAGGAGCAACAGTTTGAGAACCATCATCGGGCTCGCCGCACTCGCCAGATCCGGCAAAGACACGGTAGCGTCAATGCTGCTCACCCAAGCGGAGATTGCCGCCTTTGCCCTGGCCGACCCACTCAAGGTCGGCTGCCAGGCCCTCTTCGGCCTGAGCGATGAACAAACCTGGGACGATACATTAAAAGAACAGAAGATTGATCGGTGGAACCGTTCCCCGCGCGAGTTCTTCCAGCAAGTCGGCACGGAGTGGATGCGCAATCATAACCCAGACCACTGGTTGCAGCGGGCGGATCGCGAGATCAATCCGCCGCGCGACGACAGCGCCTGGTCGGGCACGGCCAACCTGTCTGCCGCCGACGCGCCCCTGCGCCTGGCGGCCCAAGCCTTCTTCGACTTCTCGAACGCGCAGATCTGGGACGCTGGGCATTACTCGCAGATCGATCCGAGCTGGAACATTTCCCCGCAGAATGCCGTCGCCCTGATCGAACGACATGCCCTGGCCTTCGACCCCGATTACGCCGCCAAACGCGCCCAACTGCCGCTGGCCCCACTCAAGCGCCGTCCGCCGCTGCCGGCCAGCGCTTCGACGATCATCATCAAGGACATCCGCTTCGAAAACGAAGCGCAGTACCTGCGCGAGCATCATGGCGTCATCTGGCACATCACCCGCCCCAACCTGCAACAGGTCAATGCCCACTCTTCGGAACTGGGCGTGGCACGCCAGCCCGGGGACGTGCTGATCGTCAACGACGGCAGCCTGGAGCAGTTGCAAGCGGTGGTGATGCAGGCGTGGCAACATCACCAAACCACCCAGCAGGCCCACTGAAAGATCCCACAGCCTAATCACCGCCAATCCGGCCATGCAGCCCTTGGGATACCCACTCTCGCACTGCATCCACGCGGAACATCCCGTCTCGCAGTTGCTCTGCTCTGGCGGCGCTAAGAGCTTTGGCCTCTGGAGACATTTTCTCACGCAAGGTCGAGAAAGGTTTCTTTACTGACATGGCGCTCACCTACTTTTTCAGTTCATCCAGTTCACCGCAGTGAGCCTCTGCAGGTGACAAGCCACAAACACAGTCGATGATCCAGCACGAAACAGGCAGCCTCCATAGGAAGCTGCCTGGACTCAGAAGGAAATGTCGGTTTTCAGATCAGACTTTTCGGAGCGGGCCGAGCAAACTCGGCCCAGACCAGCTGACAACCAGAATCACTGCGCCTCTTTCGGCTCAGGCTCAGTGGTTGACGGCACTTCTGTCGGTGCAGTGGCCGGTGCCGCCGCGGGCTCGCCGGCATCCTGGGCTGGCGGAGCGTGCTTCACTTCAGCGTCCGGCGCAGGATTCGTCGTGGCCGCAGGAGCCTGAGTCGGTGCCGGACTGGAACGGTAATCCGCCCGACGCTTGAGCTGGAACTCGCGCACCGCATTGTTATGCGCATCCAGATCGTCGGAGAAGACGTGGCTGCCATCGCCACGGGCGACGAAGTACAGACTCTTGCCCTCCACCGGATTCAACGCCGCATGGATCGCCTCACGACCGACCATGGCAATCGGAGTCGGCGGCAGACCGGCGTTGAGGTAGGTGTTGT
The DNA here is from genome assembly GCF_900105475.1 of Pseudomonas asplenii. NCBI lineage: Bacteria > Pseudomonadati > Pseudomonadota > Gammaproteobacteria > Pseudomonadales > Pseudomonadaceae > Pseudomonas > Pseudomonas asplenii. Next base: position 6,326,994 of record NZ_LT629777.1, read on the forward strand.
AGGGATTGGCCTCGCGCAGATGAGCGCGTGTCAGCTTGCCGGTATAACGCTCGCCCAAACCGTAGATCACCGTCGGGTCGGTCTGCAGCAGCATGCCAAGCTGCATCCGCCGGACGAAGACACCGGCAATCTGCCCGCGCTCCTGCGGCACACCGGTTTCCTTCTCCACCAGCGACGCCATGATCAGCGCCTGGTAAGGATCGGTATACGGCGCATCGGCCGAACGCTTTTCCCATTCCTGGGCCAGGACGTTCTGCAAGCGGTCGTAGGCCTTTTCCAGCAACTCGGCATCGGTCATCCCACGCACGAAACGATAGGTATCCGGGAAGAAACGCCCTTCCGGAAACACATCCTTATGGCCGAGCCTGGTCATGACTTCGCTGTCGCTGAGCCCGGTCAGGGTCTGCTGGAGCTTTTCGTTCTTGGCCAGCGCAGCGCGCACCTGGCGGAAGTTCCAGCCTTCGACCAGGGTCAGGCTGTACTGCACCACTTCGCCACGCTGCCAGAGCCCGAGCAAGGTGCGGACATTCATCCCCGGCGTAAGGCGGTACTCGCCACTGTGCAGTTGCACCCCAGCCAGGTTGAAACGCCAGTACAGACGCAACCAGAACGCATCCCGCAGCGTGCCATCGGCCTCCATGCGGTTGAAGGTGCCGGTCGGCGTGGCGCCAGTCGGCACATCGAGCAGTTGCTCCTGCGTCAGGTTGAGGGACTGCTCCAGCGCCGAATGGATCTTCCAGGCCGATACGCCCAGCAACAATCCCGCCAGCACCAGAGCTGTCTGCAGCAGCAAGAAGAATTTACGTCTCAATTCAAACTTCCAATAATGCGCGGGCAATGCCTTGCAGTTTACGGGTGAGCGGACCCACCGACCAGCTCAGATCGGCCAAGGCACGAACCGGCCAGACACCGTAAACACTATTACAAAGAAAGACCTCATCCGCCTGCCGAAGTTGCTCCAGGCTGATGTCTGAAATATCCACAGGGATGCCCAGAGCCCGGGCCTGATCCAGTAGTTCGGCGCGCATGACCCCCGCTACGCCGCAACGGCTCAGATCAGCGGTACGCAATACGCCCTCACTGACCAGGAACAGGTTACTGAATACGCCTTCGATCACCCGCCCGGCACCGTCGAGCATCAGCCCTTCGGCATGCTCGGCATCCTGCCATTCGCTACGGGCCAGCACCTGCTCCAAACGGTTGAGATGCTTGAGACCGGCCAGCAACGGCTGCTCCGACAAACGGGTGGTGCAGGGAAAGAGACGGATACCCAGGTTCTGCAGCGCCGGTGGATAACTCGGCAATGGACTGCCTTGCAGGATGCGCCGCAGCTGCGCATCCGCCGCCGCCGCATAACCGCGCAGACTGTCACCACGAGTGAGGATCAGCTTGAGCACGCCCTCGCCCATGGCGGCACTGTAGACCAGCATTTCGCTGCGGATCAACGCCTGATTGGCGTTCATCCCCAGGCGCCGACAGCCTTCGGCCAGGCGCTGCAGATGTCGCTCCAGCAGCACCGGCCGACCGCCCTTGACGGCGAGGGTCTCGAACAGGCCATCGCCATACGCCAGGCCACGGTCCTTGAGCGGCAGTGAATCAGCCGGCTGACCGTCGACCCAGCTCTGCATCACTCGGCGAACCGACGGAACACCAGCGAACCGTTGGTGCCACCAAACCCGAAGGAGTTGGACAGCACCACGTCGATCGGCATGCGTCGCGCTTCGTGCGGCACGAAGTCGAGGTCGCAGCCTTCATCCGGCTCGTCGAGGTTGATGGTCGGCGGAGCCACCTGGTCGTTGATCGCCAGCACGCTGAAGATCGCCTCGATGGCACCAGCGGCTCCCAGCAGGTGACCGGTCATCGATTTGGTGGAACTGACCGCCAGCTTGTGCGCGTGCTCGCCAAACACGGTCTTGATCGCTGCGACTTCGGCGATGTCGCCGGCCGGGGTCGAAGTGCCGTGGGCGTTGATGTACTGCACCTGGTCGGGAGTAATCCCGGCATCACGCAGGGCGTTGGCGATGCAACGTGCCGCGCCGGCGCCGTCGGCGGGTGGCGAGGTCATGTGGTACGCATCACCGCTCATGCCAAAACCGATCAGTTCGGCGTAGATGGTGGCCCCACGCGCCTTGGCGTGCTCCAGTTCTTCGAGCACCAGAGCACCGGCACCGTCGGACAGCACGAAACCGTCGCGGCCCTTGTCCCACGGACGGCTGGCACGGGCCGGCTCGTCGTTACGGGTCGAGAGCGCACGCGAGGCGCCAAAGCCGCCCATGCCCAGGCCACAAGCGGCCATTTCGGCACCGCCGGCGATCATCACGTCAGCTTCGCCGTAGGCGATGTTGCGTGCGGCCATGCCGATACAGTGGGTACCGGTGGTGCAGGCGGTGGAGATGGCGTAGTTCGGCCCCTGTGCCCCCAGATGGATGGACAGGAAACCGGAAATCATGTTGATGATCGAGCCAGGCACGAAGAACGGCGAAATACGCCGAGGCCCGGAATCATGCAGGGTACGGCTGGTTTCCTCGATATTGGTCAAACCACCAATACCCGAGCCCATGGCCACACCGATACGCTCGCGGTTGGCATCGGTGACTTCCAGGCCCGCATCGCGGATCGCCTGAAAACCGGCTGCCAGGCCGTATTGAATGAACAGGTCGAGTTTGCGGGCTTCTTTGGCCGACAAGTATTCTTCGACATTGAAGCCTTTTACCGAGCCACCAAAACGGGTGGTATAGGCAGAAAGGTCTGTGTGTTCGATCAGACCAATGCCACTGCGGCCAGCCAGAATGCCCTGCCAGGTACTCGAAACATCCGTACCCAATGGCGACAACATCCCCATACCGGTGACTACGACGCGTCTACGCGACACAGCACTCTCCTTTATCCTGTTGAGCAGTTTGCCTCACACCTAAAGAAAAAACCGCACGCCACGATGGCAGTGCGGTTTTTCCATGACAGCAGGCAACGATTACAAACTATTACGCCTGGTGGGCGTTGATGTAATCGATAGCAGCTTGTACGGTGGTGATTTTTTCAGCTTCTTCGTCAGGGATTTCGGTCTCGAATTCCTCTTCCAGAGCCATCACCAGCTCAACGGTGTCAAGGGAGTCGGCACCCAGGTCTTCAACGAAGGAAGCAGGGTTAGTCACTTCTTCTTCCTTGACACCCAGTTGCTCGGCGACGATTTTCTTGACGCGTTCTTCGATGGTGCTCATACCTTGTTTTCACTCCTAATGGAAAAATTCAGGCAGCTGGCCGGTGGGTAAGTGTATAGAAAGGCTTTTCAGCTTTTCAACCGAAAGCTTACGCCTTCACCCGCCTTGTCCCTCTGCCCGTCAATAAGTTGCAGCTTTATAACGGATTTTAGACAGCTCGTATGACATTTTTTTGAAGCAATCCGTCACATTTGAATTACATGTACATCCCGCCGTTCACCGGAATTGTAGCTCCGGTCACGTATGCCGCACCTTCCGAAGCCAGGAAAGCGACCACTTGCGCGATCTCCTGAGCCTGACCCAGACGGCCCAGCGGAATCTGTGTCAACAGGGCTTCGCGCTGTGCTTCCGGCAGTTCGCGGGTCATATCGGTGTCGATGAAGCCTGGCGCTACCGAGTTTACCGTAATCGACCGCGAGCCGACCTCACGCGCGAGTGCGCGACTGAAACCTTCGAGGCCTGCCTTGGCTGCCGCATAGTTTACTTGGCCTGCGTTGCCCATGGCACCCACCACCGAGCCGATATTGATAATTCGGCCCCAACGCGCCTTGGTCATACCACGCAGAACACCTTTGGAGAGGCGATACAGGCTGTTGAGGTTGGTGTCGACCACGTCGTACCACTCATCATCCTTCATGCGCATCATCAGGTTGTCACGGGTGATACCAGCGTTGTTGACCAGCACCGCTGGCGCACCGAACTGCTCGGTGATGCTCGCCAGTACGGCAGCGACCGACTCGTCGCTGGTGACGTTGAGTTCCAGGCCAGTGCCCTGGATACCGTGCTCCTTGAGGGTAGCGGCAATGCGCTCGGCACCCGAGGCGGACGTCGCGGTACCGATCACCACGGCACCCAGACGGCCCAACTCGAGGGCGATGGCTTGGCCGATACCACGGCTGGCGCCGGTGACCAGTGCAACTTTACCTTGCAGACTCATGCAGGCTTCTCCTAATTCAGGCCTGCGCCGCGCACGTGGCGGCGAAGGCATCCGGGGTATTCAGGTTGGAGGTGTTGACGCCATCGGCGCAACGCTTGTTCAGACCGGCCAGAACCTTGCCAGGACCGCACTCGACCAGTTCGGTCGCGCCCTGGGCCGCCAGGTACTGCACGCACTCGACCCAGCGAACCGGCTTGTAGAGCTGCTCCAGCAGGTCGCGCTTGAGGCTGTCGAGGTCGGCGGCAACGCCGGCGCTGACGTTCTGCACCAGTGGAATCTGCGGAGCCTGCCAGTCGATGGCGGCAACGGACTCGGCGAAACGCTCGGCAGCCGGGCGCATGAGCTCGCAGTGCGACGGCACGCTGACCGGCAGCGGCAGGGCACGCTTGGCGCCCTTGGCCTTGCAGGCTTCCATGGCACGCTCGACAGCGGCCTTGGCGCCGGCGATCACCACCTGGCCAGGCGAGTTGAAGTTGACCGCGCTGACCACTTCGCCCTGGGCGGCGTCGGCACAGACCGCCACGACAACGGCATCGTCCAGACCGAGGATCGCCGCCATGGCACCCTGACCGGCCGGTACGGCTTCTTGCATCAGTTGGCCACGCCGTTCGACCAGACGAACGGCATCGGCCAGGCTCAGGCTGCCAGCGGCAACCAGTGCGCTGTATTCACCCAGGCTGTGGCCGGCAACATAGGCCGGACGCTGACCGCCTTCGGCCAGCCACAGGCGCCACAGGGCGACCGAGGCGGTGAGGATCGCCGGCTGGGTCTTGTCGGTCTGGTTGAGCTGTTCTTCCGGGCCCTGCTGGGTCAGTGCCCAGAGGTCATAACCCAGGGCCTGAGAGGCCTCGGCGAAGGTTTCCAGGATCAGCGGGTACTGCGCGCCCAGCTCGGCGAGCATGCCGAGGGACTGCGAGCCCTGCCCTGGAAAGACGAATGCGAGGGAGGTAGACATGAAACAAGCCCCTAATGATCTTATCGTCGGAGAGTTGACGCTCCGCAACGGGAACGTAACCGGCAAAACGTAAATAAACTGTCAGTTGGATGGCCCATTGAACCGGGCGGTCACATTGTAAGCGCCTGCCGAGCAAAACGCCTACGGTAAGAGCTCCCCCAGACGCCCATGCAGGCGCTCGGGAAGGTTTTCCTGAATCTCGATCAACGCCCGCTGAATAGCGCTCTGCAAGCCCTGGACACCGGCCGAGCCATGGCTTTTGACCACGATACCCTGCAAGCCGAGAAAACTGGCGCCATTGTGTCGCGCTGGGGCCAGATCGGCCCGCAGACGCCCCAGAAACGGCAGGGCCAGAGCCCCCACCAGCCGCGAAGCGAGGTTGCGCCGGAACAGCGTCTCGACCCGTTCGGCGATCATGGTCGCCAACCCTTCACTGGATTTGAGCAGGATATTGCCGACAAAACCGTCGCAGACTACAACGTCGGCTTCGCCACGATACAGGCCATCCCCCTCGATGAATCCGATGTAGTTCAAGCCACGCGCCTGCTGCAACAGGCCGGCCGCCAGCTTGACCTGCTGATTGCCCTTGATGTCCTCGGTACCGACGTTCAACAGGGCCACTCGCGGCCGCACCACACCCAACGCTTCGGCCGCCACCGACCCCATCACGGCGAACTGGAACAGGTGTTCGGCGCTGCAATCGACATTCGCCCCCAGGTCAAGCAACTGACAGTAGCCACGCTGGGTCGGGATCGCCGCGACCATCGCCGGCCGGTCGATACCGGGCAAGGTCTTGAGCACATGCCGCGACAGCGCCATCAGCGCTCCGGTATTACCGGCGCTGACCACCGCCTGGACACGATCGTCGCGCAGCAACTGCAAGGCCACCCGCATCGACGAGTCCGGCTTGCCGCGCAAAGCCTGGGACGGGCGCTCATCCATGGTGATGACCTCGCTCGCCGGAAAAACCGTCAGGCGCGCACGATCAACCGCCGGATAACCAGCAATCAGTTCTTCAAGAAGGGAGGGTTGACCGACGAGGGTCAGTTGCAGCGAGGGGGTAGCGCCAAGACAGGCAACACTGGCCTGAACAATGTTGCGGGGACCGAAGTCCCCGCCCATTGCGTCGATCGCGATGATCTGAGCGGACAAGATTTACTCGTCAGCGCCCTTGTCGATCACTTTACGGCCACGGTATACGCCTTCTGGCGAAACGTGGTGACGCAGGTGAACTTCACCGGTAGTTTTTTCCACGGACAGAGCGCTGGCCTCGAGGGCATCGTGCGAACGACGCATGTCACGGGCAGAGCGGGATTTTTTGTTCTGCTGAACAGCCATAATTGATTAACTCCTAAACGTTTGGGTCACGCTTTAACTGCGCCAATACACTGAACGGGTTGGACCGCGTTACCTCGTCCTCGGCTGGTTCGGGCTCATCGAGCCCCGCCGGCTGCTGGCATTCTTCCGGATGATGAGCAGGCACAATGGGCAAGGCGAGCAGAAGCTCTTCCTCGATCAATGCCTGCAGATCCAAAGGATCTTCGCCCAGTTCCAGCACGTCATAACCTTTCGGTAACGACTGGGTATTCGCACCCTCCTTCACCACAGCATAACTGCATTCGCTGTGAATCGGCAGGGTGACCAGCTCAAGACAACGCTGGCAAACCATCTTGACTTCGGTGTCGATAAAGCTGTGGATAACCACAGACTTACGTTCATCTCGTTCAAAAACTAATTTAGCCTGCACCGTACCGACGGTGTCGGAAAGCGGGTCGCAGAGTCTCTCCAAATCGGCCAGCAGCAGTTCACCCTGAAGGGTGGTGCCACGATCAGCCAATTTGCGCGGGTCAACGTGAGGTGGAATCGGGTCATTCAACATAGGCGCAGCATTATAGGGATGCCCCCGCCCATGTCAAAGGAAATTCAGCCCTGTCCGTCGGCTTCGCCTCTGGATAGAATCGTCGACCACCTTCAGGAGAAGCGCATGTTGCCGTTGTTACTCGCCTCAAGCTCCGTCTACCGCCGGGAACTGCTCGATCGCCTGCGCCTGCCCTTCACCTGCAGCTCGCCCGATATCGACGAAAGTCACCGCCCCGGGGAGCCTGCCGAAGCCCTGGTGCGGCGCCTGGCCGAAGAGAAGGCCCGAGCCTTGTCCGCCAGCCATCCGCAGCATCTGATCATCGGCTCGGACCAGGTCGCCGTGCTCGACGGGCGCATCCTCGGCAAGCCCCACAGCTTCGAAAAAGCCCGCGAGCAACTGCTGGCCGCCAGCGGTGCCAGCGTGAGCTTCCTGACCGGGCTGGCGCTGCTGAACAGCCAGAGCGGGCGCTGCCAGGTGGATTGCGTGGCCTTTACCGTGCACATGCGTCCGCTTGATTCAGCGCGCATTGAACGCTACCTGCGCGCCGAGCAGCCCTATGACTGCGCCGGCAGTTTCAAGGCCGAGGGACTGGGTGTGAGCCTGTTCCAGAGCACAGAAGGCCCGGACGCCACCAGCCTGATCGGCCTGCCGCTGATTCGCCTGGTGGACATGCTGCTGGCCGAAGGCGTCGAGATTCCCTGAGCCCAACCATCCGGCGCCCAACTGCAGGAGCCGGGCTAGCCCGCGAAGGCGTACCTGCTGGCGCGCCCATATCCCGGCTTGCCACAAATATTCCAGCGAATGGCCGCCCCTGGCGGTTCGCGGGCAAGCCCGACACCTACAGTTGAGTGGGTGATCTAGCGCAGGGTCGGCCCCTGGAAGCCCATCCACATGGCCAGTTGCTCAGCCATGCTGGCCCCCAGCTTTTTCGAGAAACGATCGAACGGCGACTCCTCGACAGTGAAGTCCACCAGCTTCTTCTCGCCGATCACATCCCGCGCCACCGAACTGGCACTGCCCAGGCCGTCGATCAGCCCCAGCGGCAACGCCTGCTCGCCGGACCAGACCAGCCCGGAGAACAATTCGGGGTGCTCCTTGTCCTTCAGACGATCGCCGCGCCCTTTCTTGACGCTGGCGATGAACTGGTTGTGGGTGGTATCCAGCACACCCTGCCAGAAGCGCGTTTCATCAGCCTTCTCCGGCTGGAACGGATCGAGGAACGATTTGTGCTCACCCGAAGAATAGGCGCGACGCTCGACGCCGAGCTTTTCCATGGCACCGACAAACCCGTAGCCGGCCGCTGTCACGCCAATGGAACCGACCAGGCTGGCCTTGTCGGCATAGATCTGGTCCGCCGCACTGGCGATGTAGTACGCCCCTGACGCCCCCAGGTCGGAAATTACCGCATAGACCTTGGTATCAGGGTGCAGGCCGCGCAGACGACGGATCTCGTCATAGACGTAGCCCGACTGTACCGGACTGCCGCCCGGGCTGTTGATCCGCAGGATGATGCCCTTGACCTTGGGGTCTTCGAAGGCCGTACGCAGACTGCCGATGATATTGTCGGCACTGGCCGACTCCTTGTCCGCGATCACCCCGCGCACCTCAATCAACGCAGTGTAATGAGCGCCACGACCGGCGCTCTTCTCCACGCTCATCAAGGGCGAAATCATCACCAACACGCCAATCAGGTAGGTAAAGGTCAGCAGCTTGAAAAAAATTCCCCAGCGCCGAGCCCGGCGCTGTTCAATCATCCCGGCCTGCAGCGTACGCTCCAGCAGCTTCCAGCTTTTATCGTCACCCTCGGCATTCGCCTTGGATGGTGCATTCCATTCATCAGCCATACGCGCTCACCCCAATAAATTCAATTGGCCTGGCGATTCAACCAGGTGTGCAACTCAGGAAAACTGTCGATCGCCAAACGCGGCTCGAATACCTGCAACTCATCCAGAGACAAGGCCCCGTAACCCACCGCGACGCTATCCATGCCGGCATTGCGGGCCATCTGCAGGTCAAAGGCAGAATCGCCGACCATCAACGCCTGAGAGGCCGGCACGCCGCAATGGGCGAGAATCTGCTCCAGCATCAGCGGATGCGGCTTGCTCGCGGTCTCGTCGGCGGCCCGGGTGATATCGAAATAATCCAGCCAGCCATGGGCCTTCAACACCCGATCCAGCCCGCGGCGAGCCTTGCCGGTTGCCACCGCCAAGTGGTAGCCAGCCTCTCGAAACGCCGCCATGGACTCGATGACCCCGGGAAACAACGGCGAAGGCACCGCCTCCAGAGCGATATAACTGTCCGCGTAGTGCTGGCGAAAAACCACCAGCTCTTCATCGGAAATTTCTGGATAGAGGGTACGAATGGCCTCTGGCAAGCCCAGACCGATAATCCCCTTGACCGCACGCTCGTCGCGCAAGGGAAAGCCGGACCGCTCGGCCGCCGCCCCCATCGCCTCGACGATCCGACCAATGGAGTCGGCCAAGGTGCCGTCCCAATCGAAAATCAGCAGTTTGTAATCAACCCGCACTCAAGCGCTCCACGGTCTTGGCCCACATTTCGTCCACCGGTGCCTGCAACTTCAGCTCGCCACCATCGGGCAACGGCACCGTCAGCATGTAAGCATGCAGGAACAGACGCTTACCGCCCAGCTCGCGGATTTCACGGGTAAAGTCATCATCCCCATACTTGCTGTCGCCGGCGATGCAATGGCCAGCATGCAGGGTATGCACACGAATCTGGTGGGTCCGACCGGTCACCGGCTTGGCCTCGACCATGGTTGCGAAGTCGCCGAAACGGCGCAGCACCTTGAACACGGTCAACGCGTCCTTGCCTTCGTCATTGACTTCGACCATACGCTCGCCGGAACGCAGGTTGCTCTTGAGCAACGGTGCCCGTACCTGTTTGATCGAGGTGGCCCAATTACCGCGCACCAGCGCCATGTAGCGCTTGTCGACACCGTCGCCGCGCAGCGCTTCATGCAGATGGCGCAACATGCTGCGCTTCTTGGCGATCATCAGCAGCCCGGAAGTGTCGCGATCCAGGCGATGCACCAGCTCCAGCTCCTTGGCGTCCGGGCGCATTTGGCGAAAGGCTTCGATCACGCCGAAGCTCAGGCCGCTGCCACCGTGCACGGCAATGCCGGCCGGCTTGTTGATCACGATCAGCGCCTTGTCCTCGAACACGATCGAGTCTTCCAGGCGCTGCAACAGCCCCTGGGCCACGGGCACCGGCTCGTCGCGCTCGGGAACACGCACAGGAGGCACACGAACGATATCGCCGGCCTGCAGCTTGTATTCGGGCTTGATCCGCCCCTTGTTCACGCGCACTTCGCCTTTACGCAAGATGCGATAAATCAGGGTCTTGGGCACGCCTTTGAGCCGGGCAAGCAGAAAATTGTCAATGCGTTGGCCGGCATATTCCGGCGCAACCTCGAGCAGTTGCACGCCAGAGGTCGGGGGGGTAGTCGTCGTCATGCCGCGGATGATAACAATTTTTTATGGAATTGAAGCACTTAATCATTGCTGCTATAGTCGCGAACGCCGCCAAAAGCGGCCGGGCAGCGGAACAACGGCAAACAGCCGACCCTGACCCACGCAATTCATCAGGACGCGAGGCCGTCCTACGGGGCTTTCGCTACACTGGGCAGGTTCGTGACTGTAACGAGCGCAGGTGACATGAGGCCTGAAGCGAGCCGGGAAGCTGAGTAACCACTCGTCTCCCGAGCCGATATTCACGGACAGTTCACAAAGTGCAGTCAGTCGCAGGACAAACCCGAGCGAAAGTGCCGGAAACAACGCCTGATTAGCCATGATGCGTGAACTCCCCTTTCGGCGTTCACGGTAAATGCAACCCGCTGCGGATTCTGCGCGCGGCAGCACCCGAATTATCAGGGATACGTGTAGGGTGGAGATGCACAACCGTCGGACTGTGTAGCATTAGGCTTGTTCAAGACGCTTCATATCGTCCACACCCGCGGTTGATTCCTCCTCCTGACTCAGTTTTGCTTAAAGCGGGGCTTATGCCACCACAGCAAGCAGGAAGCGTCGGTCGCGACTTCGCCACTCGGTCGAAATCTCGCCAGACACTGGAATGGCCCGCCACTCCATGACGCACCTGACACCGACCGTGAGAAGTCGTGTGTGCCGAACGCCGTTTCCGGCAGCCCGGAAACCGACGGTACTACATGAAAAGAATGCTGATTAACGCAACTCAACCCGAAGAGTTGCGTGTTGCGCTGGTAGACGGCCAACGCCTCTACGACCTGGACATCGAATCCGGTGCGCGCGAACAGAAAAAGGCCAACATCTATAAAGGCCGCATCACCCGTATCGAACCCAGCCTCGAGGCTGCTTTCGTCGATTTCGGCTCCGAGCGCCATGGTTTCCTGCCCCTCAAGGAAATCTCCCGCGAATACTTCAAGAAAGCGCCGGAAGGCCGCGTCAACATCAAGGAAGTCCTGAGCGAAGGCCAGGAAGTCATCGTCCAGGTCGAGAAAGAAGAACGTGGCAACAAGGGCGCTGCCCTGACCACCTTCATCAGCCTCGCCGGTCGCTACCTGGTGCTGATGCCGAACAACCCGCGTGCCGGCGGCATCTCCCGTCGCATCGAAGGCGAAGAGCGAAACGAACTGCGTGAAGCACTGAACGGCCTGGTCGCACCTGCCGACATGGGTCTGATCGTTCGCACCGCCGGCCTGGGCCGCAGCAGCGAAGAAATGCAGTGGGACCTCGACTACCTGCTGCAGCTGTGGACCGCCATCAAGGAAGCGTCCCTGGATCGTTCCGCACCTTTCCTGATCTACCAGGAAAGCAACGTGATCATCCGCGCGATCCGCGACTACCTGCGCCAGGACATCGGCGAAGTACTGATCGACAGCGTCGAAGCCCAGGACGAAGCCCTGACCTTCATTCGCCAGGTCATGCCGCAGTACGCCAGCAAGATCAAGCTGTACGAAGACAGCGTACCGCTGTTCAACCGTTTCCAGATCGAAAGCCAGATCGAGACCGCCTTCCAGCGCGTCGTCGAGCTGCCGTCCGGCGGTTCCATCGTGATCGACCCGACCGAGGCCCTGGTGTCCATCGACATCAACTCGGCGCGCGCCACCAAAGGCAGCGACATCGAAGAGACCGCGCTGCAGACCAACCTGGAAGCCGCTGAAGAAATCGCCCGCCAGTTGCGCCTGCGCGACATCGGCGGCCTGATCGTGATCGACTTCATCGACATGACCCCGGCCAAGAACCAGCGCGCCGTGGAAGAGAAAGTCCGCGAATGCCTGGAAGCCGACCGCGCCCGCGTCCAGGTCGGTCGCATCTCGCGCTTCGGCCTGCTGGAAATGTCCCGTCAGCGCCTGCGTCCGTCCCTGGGCGAGAGCAGCGGCATCGTCTGCCCACGCTGCAGTGGCACCGGCATCATCCGTGACGTCGAGTCGCTGTCCCTGGCGATCCTGCGCCTGATCGAAGAAGAAGCCCTGAAAGACCGCACCGCCGAAGTCCGCGCCCAGGTGCCGATCCCGGTGGCCGCGTTCCTGCTCAACGAAAAACGCAACTCGATCACCAAGATCGAACTGCGTACCCGTGCCCGCATCGTGATCCTGCCGAACGATCACCTCGAGACGCCGCACTTCGAAGTGCAACGTCTGCGTGACGACAACCCGGAAGCCAGCAGCAGCCAGTCCAGCTACGAGATCGCTGCGGCCGCCGCCGAATCGGAAGAAGTTCAGCCAGCCGCAGCGACTCGCACCCTGGTTCGCCAGGAAGCCGCCGTCAAGACCGCTCCGGCCCGTGCCAACGCGCCAGTGCCGACCGAAGTGGCCGCTCCGGTTGCCGCAGCCCCTGCACCGGCACCCGCTCCGGCTCCAGTCGCCGAGCCAAGCCTGTTCAAGGGCCTGGTGAAGTCGCTGGTCAGCCTGTTCGCCAGCAAGGAAGAACCGGTCGCACCGGTCGTGGTCGAGAAACCGGCCGCCGAGCGTCCGGCTCGCAACGAAGAACGCCGTAACGGTCGCCAGCAGAGCCGCAACCGCAATGGTCGTCGCGACGAAGAGCGCAAGCCACGTGAAGAACGTGCACCTCGTGAAGAGCGCGCACCGCGCGAGCCTCGCGAAGAACGTGCGCCACGTGAGGAACGTGCACCGCGCGAACCACGCGAAACCCGTGACGATGCGCCTGTTGCCCGTGAAGAGCGTGCCCCACGCCCTCCACGCGAAGAACGCGCACCGCGTGCTCCACGTGAAGATCGCAAGCCACGCGGCGAGCGCGAAGAGCGTGTCCGCGAGCTGCGCGAGCCACTGGACGCCACCCCGGCAGTTGGCGCCGTAGCCGCCACGGCTGCCGCTGCCGTCGCCGAGGAACGCCCAGCCCGCGCGCCACGCGAAGAACGCCAGCCACGTCCACCTCGTGAAGAACGTCAGCCACGCGCCGAACAGGCCGAAGCGACCCACGAAGAAGAAGTGCAACAGGGTGAAGAGCAACTGCTCGATGATGGCCAGGACAACGCCGAAGGCGGCGAGCGTCCACGTCGTCGCTCCCGTGGTCAGCGTCGTCGTAGCAACCGTCGCGAGCGTCAGCGCGATGCCAACGGTAACGTGATCGAAGGCTCGGAAGAAGCCGGCGAAGGCCATCAGGCCGAAGCCAGCAGCGCCGACCTGGCTGCCGGCCTGGCCGTGACTGCCGTCGTTGCCAGCAGCGCGATCAGCGCCAGCGCCGAAGCCCAAGCCCACCAGCAGGCCGAGCACGCTACTGCGAGCACCCTGGAAACGGCGACAGCTGAAGCCCCTGTCGTGGAAGCGACCGGCCCGGTTGAAACGACCGCTGCACCGGAAGTGGAACTGGCTCCGACTCATCAAGCCGAGCCAGTGGCTGAAGCCCCTGCTGAAACCGCTGCTGCCGAATTGCCAGTGTTCGTGGCTCCGGAGCCGGCTGTCGAGGCTCCTGTCGTGGAAACCCAGGCTCAGGAAACGCCAGCCGTTGAAGCACCGGTTGTAGAAGCTGCTCCGGCAGTTGAAGCACCGGTTGCCGAGAAGGCTGAGCAACCTGCCCAGGAAATCCAGGCCACCTTCCAGTGGACTGCCGAACCGGCCGCTGTCGAAGCGCCAGTTGCCGAGTCTGCGGCTGCTGAACCGGCCGCAGTAGAACCTGCAGCCGTCGCTGAGCCTGAGCCGGCTCCGGTTGTCGAAGCCACTCCGGTCGTCGCTGAAGAAGCTGCCCCGGTGGTTGAAGAGCCTGCCGTGGTCCTGAGCAGCAATGGTCGGGCACCGAACGATCCACGTGAAGTGCGTCGTCGCAAGCGTGAGGAAGAAGCGCGCAAGGCGGCCGAACTGGCTACCGCCGCCGCTGCTCCTGCCGAGGAAGCGGCCGTTGTCGCCGAACCGGCTGCGGTGGTGGTCGAAGCGGAACAGGCCCCTGCGGCACCTGTCGTTCACAACGAAGCGGTGACCGAGGAACACTCGCCATCCGCCGATGAAGTGGTCGAGCACGCGCCAAAAGCCGTAGAAGCAGACGAAGAGCATAAGCCTCACGCCTGATTTCAATGGCCCATGAAAAAGCCCCGCCTGCAGTGATGCAGGCGGGGCTTTTTCATGCTTCAAGGTTTGTAGTGTGTGGGCGGGCGCCTTTGCGAGCAAGCTCGGCTCCTACAGGGACGCGTCGTTCATCCGTTTTGTATACGACTCATCCTGTATGCTCGCGAATAGGCCGCTACCCTCACCCCTGCCCCTCAAACACCAAGGCGGCAGGCACATCAACGTCCCAGACAATCCCACGATCCTCTACCGGCACCGGTTCGACCTGATGCGGGGCAAACAGCACCTTCGCCCCGCGATCACCCGACAACGCCTGCAGCGCCGCGCCGAACTCGCCACCAAAGCCCACCGGGTGACCATACTCGCCCGCCAGTACCGGCACGCAGATCCGCGCCCGGGTCATCCCAACCAGCACGCGCTCAAAGGTCTCCGGCAGGATGAACGGCATATCTCCCAGCACCATCAGCCAACCACTGGCCTCGGCGCTGGCAGAGACCCCAGCGGCAATGCTGTCGCCCATGCCTGTGGACTCCAGCAACAGTACCTGGCAGCCATGGGCACGGCCCAGTTGAATCATCTCAGGTCGATCCGCCGTGGTAACCAGCACCCGCGCGTCCAGGCTGTCAGGCAGATTACGGAGTACCTGGTCCAACACCGGACGCCTCACACCGTCCCGTCCCCGGCAGGGTGCCAGCAACTTGTCCTGATCGGCCCCGGCCACCTGCCGGAAACGACTGCCCTGCCCTGCCGCCAGGATGATCGCCGCAACCGCCTCATTCACTGAGTGCCGGCTCCGCTTTCTTCTGCCGTGATTCCACGCCGTTCTTGATCGCGACGATCTCGGCCAGCAGCGACAAGGCGATCTCTGCCGGCGTATGACTGCCGATAGGCAAGCCGATCGGACCGTGCAGGCGCGCGATGGCTTCACTGCCCAGCCCCAGCAACGCGAGGTTGTCGCGCCGCTTGCGGCTATTGACCCGCGAGCCCAGCGCACCAACATAAAAAGCGCTGGAGTTGAGAGCCGTCAGCAGAGCCATGTCATCCAGACGCGGGTCGTGAGTCAGCGCGACAATCGCCGTACGTTCGTCGGTCTGAATATTCAGCACGGCTTCATCGGGCATACCCGGTACGAAACGGCCGTGCTGCTCCTCCCAGCCGTGAATGAACTCTTCCCGCGGATCACAGACCAGCACCTCGAAATCCAGCATCCGGGCCATTTGCGCCACATAGCGCGACAACTGCCCGGCGCCGATCAACAGCAGGCGCCAGCGCGGCCCGTAGATCGCCCGCAGGGTGCGCCCATCGAAGCTCAGCCCATCCTGTCGACCGGCTTCGTGCAGGGTTACCTGGCCGCTGACCAGGTCCAGCTCACGGGCGACGATTTCATGGGCCTCGCAACGCTGCAGCAATTGCTCGACCCAGGTGATATCGTCGACCCGCTCTTCGGTCAGGCGCAGCGTCCCACCACAAGGCAGGCCGAAACGCGCCGCCTCCTCGCGGCTCACGCCATAGGTCACCAGGCGCACCGGCGTCCCGTCCAAGAGCAAGCGCCCATCGTGCAGACGGGCAATCAGGTCGTCCTCGATACAGCCACCCGAGACCGAGCCGATCACCACGCCATCCCCCCGCAGGGCCAGCATCGCCCCGGGCTGGCGGGGTGCGCTGCCCCAGGTCTGGACCACGCTGTACAGCATCACCGGCTGCCCGGCGCGGCGCCATTGCAGGACACTGCGCAAGACATTCAGATCGACGCTGTCCATCAGGCCTGCGCCTTGTTCCAGCCTTGCAGCTGATAGCGGACCGGCAGGTTGCGGATACGCTGGCCAGTGGCGGCGAAGATCGCATTACACAGCGCCGGGGCGATCGGTGGCACACCCGGTTCACCGACACCGCCCAACGGCACCTGGCCCGGCGGCGTGACCAGGTGCACCGCGACCTCGCGGGGCGCCAGGGACATGCGTGCCACTTCATACATGTGGAAGTTGTCCTGTTGGACCTTGCCCTCCTTGAAGCTGATCTCGCCCAACACCGCGTTGCCCAGGCCCATCACGCAAGCGCCCTCGAACTGCGAACGGATCCGCTCCGGGTTGACCTGCGGCCCGCAATCCACGGCGATATCGGCCTTGTGCACGATCAAGGTGCCATCGTCCTTGACCTCGACTTCGATCACGGCCGCCACATAGGTGACGAAGCTGTAGTGCACTGCCAG
Source organism: Pseudomonas asplenii (assembly GCF_900105475.1). Lineage (NCBI taxonomy): Bacteria > Pseudomonadati > Pseudomonadota > Gammaproteobacteria > Pseudomonadales > Pseudomonadaceae > Pseudomonas > Pseudomonas asplenii. Next base: position 6,343,690 of record NZ_LT629777.1, read on the forward strand.
GCCCAGGCCACGCCCCTTGGGCAGCTTGCGCCCCCAGCCGGCCGCCTTGGCGGCGGTTTCCAGCACGGTGCGCATGCGCCCGGTGTCGATCGGGTAACGCTCCGGCGATTCCCCATAGTTCCACTGTTCACTCAAGGTACGGGGATCGATCTGACGATCCGGCCCGAGCAACTTGAGCTGATAGGCCAGTGGATCCTGCCCGGCCTTGTGGGCCAGTTCGTCGACAAAGCTCTGGATGGCGAAGCCGTGGGGAATGTTCGACACCGAACGGTACCAACCGACCCGGGTGTGAACCTTCGCCTCCGGGTTCTCCAGGCGGACGTTGGGAATGTTGTAGGCCATGTTGGTGAAACCCATGCCCAGCTCGAACGCCGCCTCGTTGTTCATGTTCGGCGCAAACAGCGCCGTGATGCTCGGCGCCACGGTGCGGTGCAGCCAGCCGGAGGGCGTGCCGTCCTGGTTCAGGCTGGCCCGCAGGTATTCCGCCGACACGGTATGGAAATAGGAATGATGGATATCGTCCTCGCGGGTCCACTGCACCCGCACCGCCGTGTCCGGCATTGCCTTGGCCAGGATCGCCGCCTCGATGACGTAGTCCGGCTTGGACTTGCGGCCAAAGCCACCGCCCAGCAGGCTGACATTGACGGTGACCTTGTCGAAACCGATGCCCAGCCGCTCGGCAATTCGCTCACGGGTGACCTGCGGCGCCTGGGTCGGTGCCCAGGCCTCGCATTGGCCGTCACTGAAACGGGCGATGGCGACCATCGGCTCCATCGGCGACTGGGACAGGTGCGGCAGGTAATAGCCGGCCTCGAAATGGCTGTCGGCGCTTTTGAGCGCCTCATCGACATCGCCGGTATTGCGTACCACCTTGCCCGGCTGGCGTGACGAGGCCTCCAGCTCCTGGCGATAGGCAATCGAGTCGTAGCTGGCGTTGTCGCCATCGTCCCAGACGATATTCAGCGCCTCGCGCCCCTTGATCGCCGCCCAGGTGTTACTGGCAATCACCGCCACGCCACCCAGCGGCTGGAACTCGGACGGCAATGGACGAGGTTCGATTTCCACGACCTTGAGCACACCCGGCACCTTCAGGGCAGCCGCCGCATCGAAGGACTTGAGCTTGCCGCCATACACCTGCGGCCGCGCAACGGTGGCATAGACCATCTTGTCGAAATGGATATCGGCACCGTACACGGCCCGCCCGTTGACGATATCGGCACCGTCGATGGCCCGCGTCGACTCCTTGCCGATATAGCGGAACTCCGAGGGTTGCTTGAGCCGCAAGCTCTCCCGGGCCGGCACCGCCAGGGCACCGGCAGCGGCGGCCAGGGCTCCGTAACCGAGTTCGCGCCCACTCGGGCTGTGAACCACCTTGTGCAACTGCGCCCGACACTCGCTGGCCGGCACGTTCCATTGCTGCGCAGCCGCCTGTTCCAACATGGTCCGCGCCGACGCGCCACAGCGCCGCATCGGCTCGTACCAGTGACGCATGCTGCGCGAACCATCGGTGTCCTGGTTGCCGAAACGCACCTCATCGCCCGGTGCCTGACGGACCTTGACCAGCGCCCAGTCGGCCTCCAGCTCGTCAGCCACCACCATGCTCAGGCTGGTGCGCACGCCCTGGCCCATCTCCGAACGGTTGCAGATCACCGTCACGCTGCCATCGGCATCGATGCTGACATAGACCTTGGGGTCGTCGACCCAGCCATTGGGCATGCCGTCCGCACCGTACTTCTTCTCGCCTTCGGCGAAGGCATCGGGCATGCCCCAGGTCGCCGCCAGCACCAGCGCGCCGGTGGCGCCAACGCCCTTGAGAAAGCCACGCCGGCTGAGGTTGCTCAGGGCGAAATCGTTCAGGGACTGGCTCATGCCTTGGCCTCCTGCAAGTGCGCGGCAGCGGCATGAATGGCCGTCTTGATGCGGTTATAGGTCCCGCACCGGCAGATATTGCCGAGCATCGCCTCTTCGATCTGCTCGTCGCTGGGCTTGGGGTTGACCTTGAGCAGGGCCGTGGCCGACATGATCTGCCCACCCTGGCAGAAGCCGCACTGCGCCACGCCGCCATCGAGCCAGGCCTGTTGTACCGCCTGGCCGACCGGATCGCTGTGCAGGTCGTCGATGGTATTGACGTTCTGGCCCACGACGGAGCCGATCGGGGTGATGCACGAACGGGCTGGCAAACCGTTGATATGCACGGTACAGGCACCACACAGGCCCATGCCGCAGCCGAATTTGGTCCCGGTATAACCCGCCACATCGCGGATCGCCCATAGCAGCGGCATCTCTTCGGTGACGTCCAGGGAATGGTCTTGACCATTGAGTTTCAGGGTAATCATGGGCACGCCCGCATAGTTCAGTTTTATGGGGTCGAGCCATCTGCGAGCACCGCACGGACGGCTGCAGATCGACTCAGGCTAATTCGGCTCTCTTGAGAAGCAGGTGCTTCATCGGGCCGTTCTTGAGACTTTTTTACCGATTTGAGCGGCCAAGGGAAAGCCATTCATGCAAAAAGCCCCCGGCAGCCAGGCTGCATGGAGCGTTGACGAGGGCCTTGAGAAGGCCCTGATTTAAGAGGGCCTCGATTAACAGAGCCTCGATCAAGAGTGCCTTGATGATGAAGAGTGCCTTGGCGCTTCAACCATCAGCATAGCCTCCTCAATAAAGGTTCGGCTCCATTTCCAACTCGACCGCAAAACGCTCGGCGATATCGGCCTGGATCCGGCGGGCCAACGCGAGCAGTTGGCCGCCCGTGGCCGTGCCATGGTTGACCAGCACCAGCGACTGCAAGCGGTGCACGCCGGCATCGCCGTCGCGAAAACCCTTCCAGCCGGCGGCTTCGATCAGCCAACCGGCTGCCAGCTTCACCTGCCCATCGGCCTGTGGATAACCGACCAGGCCGGGATGAGCCTGCTTCAGTTCGGCAGCGTGGGCGGCCGAGACCAGCGGGTTCTTGAAGAAGCTGCCGGCATTGCCGAGCACCGCCGGATCCGGCAGTTTCTCGCTGCGAATACTGCAGATGGCCCGGCTGACATCACAGGCGCCCGGCTGGCTGACGCCCTGCTCTTTCAGGCGTTCGGCCACCGGACCGTAGCCCAGGTGCAACTGCTCGGCACGGCTCAGGGCGAAGCGCACCCGCAGGATCAACCAGCGTCCCTGGGTATGCTTGAACAGGCTGTCGCGATAACCGAACTGACACTGTTCCAGAGAAAACTCGCGCAACTCGCCCGTCTCTCGATCGAGGGCCGTCAGGCCAGCGAACACGTCCTTGATCTCGACCCCGTAGGCGCCGATGTTCTGCATCGGCGCAGCGCCTACCGTTCCGGGAATCAGGCTGAGATTCTCCAGGCCGTACCAACCCTGGTCCAGGGTCGACAGCACGAACGGATGCCAGGGTTCGCCGGCCTCGGCCTCGACCACCACCCGTTGGCCATCATCGCTGAGCAGGCGGATGCCACGGCTGCCCATGCGCAACACCAGCGCCTGGATATCAGCGGTCAGCAGCAGGTTGCTGCCCCCACCGACCACCAGCAGCGGCAACTGACGCTGCGCCGCGAAAGCCAGGGCCTCGCGCACATCGTCATCGTCCCGGGCCTCGGCGAACCACTGCGCGCGCACGTCGACACCAAAGCTGTTGTAGGGCTTGAGGGAAACATCGGCTTGCGGTTGCAGGCTCATAGGCGCCCCTTGAGTTCGTTGACCAGGCGATCGCAGGCCTGCTCGATCAGGTCCAGCACCTGTTCGAAACCATGTTCTTCGTCGTAGTAAGGGTCCGGGACCTCGTCGACCACTGCGTCATAGCGGCGCAGGAACAGGTCCAGTTCGGCCTTGTCCTGAGCCGGTTGCAGCAACTTGAGGTTGCGCAGGTTGCTCTGGTCCATGGCCAGGATCAGATCGAAGCGATTGAAGTCCGCGCTACCGACCTGCCGGGCGCGCTGCGCCGACAGATCATAGCCACGCAGCCTTGCCGCGCGCTGGCTGCGAGTGTCCGGGGCCTTGCCGACATGCCAATGGCCGGTCCCGGCGGAATCGACTTCGATCAGTTCGGCCAGACCGGCCTCGCGCAACTTGTGGCGCAGCACGCCTTCCGCCGTGGGCGAACGACAGATGTTGCCCAGGCAGACAAACAGAACGCGCATCAGGCCTCCAGCAAGCGACGAACGCGTTCGAGGTCTTGTTGGGTGTCGACGCCAGTGGGAGGCGCCTCCAGGGCGTCGGCCACATGGATCCGCACGCCATGCCACAACGCCCGCAGTTGCTCCAGGCGCTCGGTGGTTTCCAGCCAGCACGGCCCCCAGTTGACGAAGTCCTGCAGGAAGCCGGCCCGGTAGGCATAGATACCGATGTGACGACGGTAGGGCACGCCTTCCGGCAGGTGCTCGCGGTCCTTGGCAAAATCGTCTCGGGCCCAGGGCAAGGTGGCACGGCTGAACGTCAGGGCAAGGCCGTTGACGTCGCTGACCACCTTGACCACGTTCGGGTTGAACAAGGCCTCAAGCTCTTCGATCGGCTCGGCCAGGGTGGCCATGCGCGCTTCGGTATGGGCCGCCAGGTTGGCGGCGACCTGGTCGATCACCACCGGCGGGATCAACGGTTCATCGCCCTGGACGTTGACCACGATCGCCTCCGGCTCAAGACCCAGCAGGCTGGCGACTTCGGCCAGACGATCGGTGCCGGACTCATGGTCTTCACGGGTCAGCAGCACTTCGGCGCCGAAGGCCTGGCAGGCGGCGACGATCCGTGGATCGTCAGTGGCCACCACCACCCGTTGGGCGCTGCTTTTACGCGCCTGTTCCCAGGTGTGCTGGATCATCGGCTTGCCGGCGATCAGTTGCAGGGGCTTGGCCGGCAGGCGCGTGGAGGAAAACCGCGCCGGAATCACGACGATGAACGGCGTGCTCATTTGTCCAGGCGCTCATCGGTGCTCAGGGTACGCGCCTCGCTTTCCAGCATGACCGGAATGCCGTCGCGAATCGGAAACGCCAGGCCGGCGCCCTTGCTGATCAGCTCGGTCTTGTCGGCGCTGAGCTTGAGCGGCCCCTTGCAGATCGGGCAAGCGAGGATATCGAGCAGTTTGGTGTCCATGAGGAATTCCCTGGATAAAAAGGGGTTTAGGGCAAAAGACGATCGGGCAACAGGCGCAGCAATTGGGTGTCGAACCAGGTCACGAACGCCTCGGAAGGCACTGCATCGACCGCCAGGTACCACCAGTCGGCGGCGGCGAACGCCCGGCACTTCACCGCGTCCTTTTCGGTCATGACCAACGGCAGCGGCGGCCTGAAACTCAGGGCCTGGGCGCTGTATTGGGCATGATCGGCAAACGCGTGGGGCACAGGCTGCCAGTGTAGCGTTTCGAGGGTATTGAAGAAACGTTGCGGGTTGCCGATACCGGCCACCGCGTGCAGCGCCTGCCCAGCGGCGAAATGTGCCAGCGGCTTGCGCTCGCCGCTCAGCAGGTTGACCAGTGAGCTCGGCTGCAGGCGAAAGGCGAAACCATCGTCACGATCGGCGTCGGCCCCGTTGTACATCAGCGCGTCGACACTCTGCAGTCGCTCCAGCGGCTCGCGCAGTGGCCCGGCGGGCAGGCAGCGGCCATTGCCCAAACCACGGGCGGCGTCGATCAGTACCAGTTCGAGGTCACGGGCCAAGCGATAATGCTGCATGCCGTCGTCGGAGAGGATCAGGTCGAGCTTTTCCTCGGCCAGCAGGGCCTGCACCGCGCGGCTGCGATCCGGGTCGATCATCAGCGGCACAGCGTTGCGTTGAACGATCAGCAGCGGTTCGTCACCTGCCACCGCCGCGTCCTGGTCGGCACGCACCCGCCACGGCAGGCTCGGCGGCCTGGCGCCATAACCACGGCTGACCACACCGACGCGCAGGCCGCGGCGTCGGCAATGTTCGACCAGCCAGAGAATCATCGGGGTCTTGCCGGTACCGCCCACCGTGATGTTCCCCACCACGATCACCGGCACTGGCGGCTGGTAGATAGCGCCTTCGCCTGCGACGAAGCGCGCCCGCTTGCCATCCACCACGCGGCGATACAGCCATTCCAGCGGACGCAGCAGAACCAGGGCCGGATGCCCCTCATACCAGGCGCGCAACAACCGATCCGAGAGAGCCATCAGGGCGCCGGCGCCGCCTCGACGGTGGTCATGCGCAAATGACTGAAGCCGAGCTTGCCGGCAGCATCCATCGCGGTGATCACGGCCTGGTGCTGGGTCTTGCCGTCGGCACTGATCGACAGCGGCATGTTGGTGTCGCCAGCGGACTCTTTCTGCAGCGCTTCCATGAGGGTCGACAGGTCATTCTTCGGCAGGATCTGGTTATTCACCGAGAACACCCCATCGGCGCTGATGGCGATATCCAGTTGCTTGACCAGTTGGTCCTCGGCCGGCGAACCACTGACCGCCTGTGGCAAGTCGACCCGCAGTTGGGTTTCGCGGGTAAAGGTGGTGGTGACCACAAAGAACAGCAGCAGGACAAAGACCACGTCGATCAGCGACGCGAGGTTGATGTCGATGGTTTCCCGGGGTTTGCGGCGGAATTTCACGCTTTGCCCTCAGGCATTTCCACATCACGGTCACCCTGGACCACCTCGACCAGCTTGATCGCCTGCTGCTCCATGCCGACCACCAGTTCATCGATCCGGCGTTGCAGGAAACGGTGGAAGAACACCGCCGGAATACCGACGATCAGGCCCGATGCGGTGGTGATCAGCGCCTTGGAAATACCACCGGCGAGTACCGCCGCGTTGGTGGTCATGCCCGAGCCCATGAATGAGCTGAAGATATCGATCATGCCCAGCACCGTACCCAGCAGACCGAGCAGCGGCGACATGGCGGCGATGGTGCCGAGGGCATTGATGTAGCGCTCCAGTTCGTGGATCACCCGGGCAGCGGCTTCTTCGATGCACTCCTTCATGATCTCGCGACCGTGCTTGGAGTTCGCCAGGCCCGCAGCGAGGATTTCGCCCAAGGGCGAATCGGCGCGCAGCTGCTTGAGTTTTTCCTTGTCCAGTTGCTTGTCACGGATCCAGACCCAGACCTGCCCCAACAGATGCTCCGGGGTCACGCGGCTGGCGCGCAAGGTCCAGAGACGCTCGGCGACGATCCCCACGGCCGCGATGGAACTCAGAATGATCGGCAACATCATCCAGCCGCCGGATTTGACCAATTCCCACACAGTGACAGCCCCCTCGAAAAAGTGCGCCACTCTAACATAGGGGTCGGCCGGGCCGAAGAACGTGATGTCGCATCAGGGGACGGTTTAATAACCCTGGGCTATTTGAATCGCGCAGGATCAGCATTTCTGCACTGGCTCGCCACAAAGTCCCACCGCCACAAGGAACCGGCTCAGCCCGCTCCGCTCCCAACGCCTGGATCAACGCCAGAAACGCTTCTCCTGGCGTTGTGACTGCACACCGCCAAAAGCCCCCAACACCAGACGTACCGCCCCCTCTTCGGCGCTGTCATGCACCGTCATGCCCAATGCCCGATAACGGGCCATCACCTGTGAATGCGGGTGGCCGAAGCTGTTTCCACGACCGCGTGATATCAGCACGGCCTTGGGCTTGAGACGCTGGAGAAAGGCCATCGAGGAGGAACTGCGGCTGCCATGATGGGGCGCCTGTAACCAGTCGGTACTGACCGCCAACGGACTCGCCAGCAAAGCCTGCTCGGCCTGGATGTCGATGTCCCCGGTCAGCAGCAGTCGCTCTCCGTGTGCCTCGATCTGCAGTACACAGGAGCGTTGGTTGCTGTCTTGCGCGTCTGTCCATTGCCAGAGCGCAAAACTCACTCCGTCCCACTGCCAACGCTCACCATTGGGACAACCACCAGCACGCAATTGCGCCGGCAAGCCCTGGGCATCGCCACTCATCACTGAAGTCACCGGCAAACCGTTGAGGATCGCCAAGGCGCCACCGGCATGGTCGGCATCGGCATGGCTGATCAGCATCAGGTCAAGTTCGCGTACGCCCAGCTTGCGCAGCGACGGCAAGACCACCCGCTGCCCCAGGTCGAAATCGCCAAAGCGCGGCCCCGCGTCATACAGCAGGCTGTGATGGCGGGTACGGACCAGGATCGCCAGGCCCTGCCCGACGTCCAGTTGCCAGATTTCGGCGTGCCCCTCGGGCACTCTGGACAATGGCGAAAACACTACCCATGCCACCAACGGCCAACCCAGGGGCCGCAACGGCACACCGGCGGGCAACAACAGCAGCAGGACGCCCAGGCTGCTCAACCCCCAAGCCCAGGGTGCAAGGGTTTCCGGTAACCAGGCTGGCACCCATGTTGCCACCCGCGCCAATCCCTGAAAGAGGATTTCCAGCAGGCCGCCGGCCAGCCATAACAGCGACTCACCCACCCAGGGCAGCGGCAAGGTCAGGGTGCCCAGCAAGGCCAACGGCAACACCATCAGGCTGATCCAGGGTACCGCCACCAGGTTGACCCACGGGCCACTGAGACTGATGGGCAGGCCAAGCGCCAGCAACCAAGGCAGCAGTCCAAGCGCGATAGTCCATTGGGCACGGGTCCAGGTTTGCCAGACACTCCAGCGGCCCAGTCTCCCGGCGAAACAGAAGATCAGCACCGCCACGGCGGCAAAGGACAACCAGAAACCCGCCAGCAGGCTGGCCAGGGGCTCGAACAACAGCACCAGGTTCAGCGCCAACAGCAACGGCCAGGCGACCCCGAGGTGGCGATAACGCAGGCGCCAGAGCAGCACCAGGCCGATCATCGCGCAAGCCCGCCGCACCGGGATACCGAACCCCGCCAACAGGCCGTAAGCCAAGGCTGCAGTAAAGGCCAGACCACAGGCCCAGGGCAACCACGGTTGCTGTCGCGGCCACAGGCCGTAACGCGCCAGCCCCGCCACCAGGGCATAGACCAGCGCGGCGAACAGCCCGATATGCTGCCCGGAGATCACCAGCAGATGCACGGTGCCCGTGTCCTGCAGGATCCGCCAGGTCTCGGCCGCCAATCCCGAACCATCGCCCAGCACCAGCGCCACCAGGGTCGCCGACTGCCCCCAGGCATCGACTTCGCGCAGCCGCTGGCGAATACCGTCGCGCCAGGAGCCCGGGGAGCCAACCAGCAACCGGCCATCCTTGACCGTGCCGGTGGCGCCGATCCGTTGCGCCAGCAGCCAGGCCTCACGGTCGAACCCATGGGGATTGAGCAGGCCGCTCGGTGACTTGAGCTTGACCGCCAGCCGCCAGCGCTCACCGCCGCTGACGGGTGCCCCGCCGTACCAGGCCAGACGCAGGCGCGGCGGCAAGGCGGCGCGCCGGGAGGTTGCACCCTCCAACACGAAGCGTTGCACCGCCCCGTCGTTTTCCGGTAAGCCCACCACCCTCCCTTCCAGCCACAGCGTCTGCCCCTCCAATTCGGGTGCCAAGCGATCTGCCAAGGCCCAGTGTGCCTGCAGGCAGGCCCAACTGAAGCCGAACAGAAACAGCGCAACCGGGTAGCGCCACAGCGCAAAGCGGCGCAACGGCAACAGCATCAAGCCGCACAGCACCAGCCCCGACAACAACCCAAGCGGCGGCAATTGCCCCAGAAAACGCAAACTCAGCAGTCCCAGCGCCAGCGCCAACATCCCTGTGCGCATCTCACACTCCGTGAACTCGTATAGTTCTCGGAATAGCCCGATTGACCGACAGGTGCTTTATCAATTGTCACAAAGTCTGAATCGGCCGTCGGTAGAATCCGGGCATACTGCCCGCTTGAACCGACCGAGAAGCCTTATGCCGCGTCGCCTATTCAAACGTTACATGCCCGACCCGCAGAGCATCCGGGAACACAAGCACTTACGATTTTTCGGCCGGCTGCTCCATGATCCGAACCTCTGGCACCTCAATCGCCATTCGGTGTCACGGGCCATGGCGGTCGGGCTGTTCGCCGCATTGATGCCCATCCCCCTGCAGATGTTGCTGGCGGCGTGCCTGGCGATTACCTGGCGGGGCAATCTGCCGATCGCCGTCAGCCTGGTATGGCTGACCAACCCGCTGACCATGCCGCCGATCTTCTACTGCACCTACAAACTCGGAGCCTGGGTCATGCAGGTGCCGCCGCGCAGCCTGCCGGACGAACTGAGCTGGGACTGGATCAGCGGTCAGTTGTCGACACTGTGGCAGCCATTTCTGTTGGGTTCGGTGCTGTTGGGACTGCTACTGGCCGTCCTGGGTTACTGCCTGACCATGGGCTACTGGCGCTGGTGGGTAGCTCGGCAGTGGCAGCGGCGCCGGGAACAGCGCCGCAATAAGTGAAAACGTGCGGTTGAGTGCCGGTTACTGGCGCATGCCACGTCCGCTGACCAGCAGTCGCGTGCAGCCGAAGTACAGCACCACAGTGGCCACCAACATGAAGCTGATCGCCACACTGATGCGGATATCCGATACCCCCAGAATGCCGTAGCGGAAGGCGTTGACCATGTGCAGTACCGGGTTGGCCAGCGACACGGTCTGCCAGAACGGTGGCAACAGGCTGATGGAGTAGAACACCCCGCCCAGGTAGGTCAGCGGCGTCAGCACGAAGGTCGGGATGATCGAGATGTCGTCGAAATTGCGCGCGAACACCGCGTTGATGAATCCCAGCAACGAGAAGATCGTTGCCGTCAACACCACCACCAGCACCGTCACGCCCAAATGATGAACTTGCAAGTGAGTGAAGAACAGCGACAGCAAGGTCACGATGATCCCCACCATCAAGCCACGCAGCACGCCGCCCAGAGCGTAGCCGATCAGGATGATATGCGGCGAAACCGGCGACACCATCAGTTCCTCGATGGAACGCTGGAACTTGCTGCCGAAGAAACTCGAGACCACGTTGCCGTAGGAGTTGGTGATCACCGACATCATGATCAGACCCGGCACGATGTACTCCATATAGGTGAAACCACCCATATCGCCGATCTGCCGACCAATCAGATTACCGAAGATCACGAAGTACAGGACCATGGTGATGGCGGGTGGCAGCAGAGTCTGCGGCCAGATCCGGATAAAACGGCGGAACTCCCGATAGACGATGGTGTTGAGGGCGACCAGGTTGGCTTGCAGCTCCGAACTCATATCGCCACCTTCGACAGATTTTTTTCCACCAGGGACACGAACAACTCCTCGAGGCGATTGGTTTTGTTACGCAGGCTGAGGACTTCGATCTGCTGCGTGGCCAGTTGGCCGAACAATGCAGTGATGCCCACGGATTTATCGACCTGCACTTCCAGGGTGTGGCTGTCGAGCAGCCGGCTCGAATAGCCGATCAAGGTCGGCGCGACCGTCTGTGCGTGCTTGAGATCGAGCAGGAAGGTCTCGACATGCAGTTGGCTGAGCAACTGGCGCATGCTGGTGTTCTGGACGATGGTGCCGTGATCGATGATGCCGATATTGCGGCACAGCTGCTCGGCCTCTTCCAGGTAATGGGTAGTGAGGATGATGGTGATGCCTTTCTCGTTCAGCTCGGTGAGGAAGGTCCACATCGAACGCCGCAGTTCGATGTCCACCCCGGCGGTCGGCTCATCGAGGATCAGCAGACGCGGCTCGTGCACCAGCGCCCGGGCGATCATCAGTCGGCGCTTCATGCCGCCGGACAGCGAACGTGATGGCACGTCGCGCTTGTCCCATAGGCCCAGTTGGGTCAGGTACTGCTCGGCACGCTCCTTGGCGATTTTCGCCGGAATGCCGTAGTAGCCCGCCTGGGTCACGACGATGTCGAAAGTCTTCTCGAACTGGTTGAAGTTGAACTCCTGCGGCACCACGCCGATGCTGCGCTTGAGCGCGGCCGGTTGCCGGTCCAGGTCGTGGCCGAACACATTCACCGTACCGCTGGTCTTGTTCACCAGGGTCGAGAGAATGCCGATAGTGGTGGATTTTCCGGCACCGTTGGGGCCGAGCAAGGCGAAGAAATCACCTTCGGCCACGTCCAGATCAATACCACTCAGGGCCTGGAAACCGTTGCCGTAGGTTTTGGTTAGCTGCCGGATGGACAGAGCGGAACTCATATCGGACGATGCACCAAGAAGGAGGGGAAAAATCGGGAAACTGCACGAAAACCAACCGCATGGCCGGCCTTCCATAGCCCCGCATAAGGGCACGCCGGATCAGGAACAACAGCGGCGAGCCAGCGATATGGTGCTTGGCTACGCCGCACAAGTACAGCAACCGGCGTTAATAGTACTTATCAGGTCAACGCGGTCATCACTGCACGCTGGTAGGCCGGGCGCTGTTTCAGCCGCTCGTACCAGGCACTCAAATGAGGCAGTGCTGGCCGTTCGATGGGCATTTCGAACCAGGCGTAGATAAAGCTGCCCAGGGGAATGTCACCCATGCCGATTTCCTGGCCCGACAGGTAGGGTTGTTCAGCCAGAGTCCGCTCGACCATGGCCAGCAGCTCACCACAGGTTTTCAAGGCCGCGTTGATGGCGGTCCAGTCCTGCTGCTCGACCGGCGTGCGCAAGACACCCAGGAACACCGTGCGAAACGGTGCAGCGAATGACGACGTGGTCCAGTCCATCCACTTCTCGGCGTGGGCCCGCACCTGCAAATCCGTCGGCGACCAGGCGGAGTGGGCGGCATGCTTGGCCGCCAGGTAGCGGACGATGGTGTTGGACTCCCACAGGACGAAGTCACCATCCTCGATCATCGGCACCAGGCCATTGGGATTCTTTTCAAGGTATTGCGCAGTGTTCACGACACCAAAGGCCCCACCGGCATCGATGGACTCGTAGGACAGCCCCAACTCTTCGGCAATCCACAGTACCTTCCTGACATTCGATGAATTCTTCCGACCCCAGATCTTCAGCATGACGACCTCTCACAGGATAAATGCCGACGCAGTCTACGCCCAATCATCGTCGCTGGCGCGCAACGCGCTTTCGACGAACTCCACCACCGCCGGGTGGTCACTATCGATGAAGCGTCCTGAATGCAGTTAGCTGGATACACACCTCGACGTCCGACTCGCCGGATGCCGGCTAAGCTCTGAAGTGTTTTTGCCCTGTCTCACGGAGGATTGAATATGCTGCTGTTGTGGATACTGGTTCTGCTGCTCGGCGCCGCCTACCTGGCGCACCGGCGCATCGCCGCCCTGCCTGCCCTTGGCGTGGTGGCGCTGTATCTTCTCGCGATGGGGACCCTCGGTCATGCTCCTGGCGGCCTGATGCTGGTGCTCTGGCTGGTACTCGCGGCGGTCGCCGTACCACTCTTGCTACCCGACCTGCGGCGCCGGTTCTTCAGCGCCCCGCTGTTCGCCTGGTTCCGCAAGGTCCTGCCGCCGATGTCCGCGACCGAACGCGATGCCATCGACGCCGGCACCGTCTGGTGGGATGGCGAACTGTTCAGTGGCCGCCCGGACTGGGACAAGCTGCTGGCCTATCCCAAGGCGCAATTGACCGAGGAAGAACAGGCCTTCATCGACGGCCCGACCGAAGAACTCTGCGCCATGGTCAGCGACTGGCAGATCGGCCAGGACATGGATCTGCCCCCCGAAGCCTGGGCCCATATCAAGCAGCACGGTTTCTTTGCCTTGATCATCCCCAAGGAATATGGCGGCAAGGGTTTCTCCGCCTACGCCCACTCCCAGGTGGCGATGAAACTGGCGACCCGCAGCGGCGACCTGGCCTCTACCGTCATGGTCCCCAACTCCCTCGGCCCGGCGGAACTGCTGCTGCATTACGGCACCCAAGCCCAACGCGACCATTACCTGCCACGCCTGGCTCGCGGCGACGACATCCCCTGCTTCGCCCTGACCGGGCCACTGGCAGGTTCCGATGCGGGGGCGATGCCGGACACCGGGGTCATCTGCAAGGGCGAATGGAACGGCGAGCAAGTGCTGGGCCTGCGCTTGAACTGGGAGAAGCGCTATATCACCCTCGGCCCCGTCGCCACCCTGCTTGGCCTGGCGTTCAAGGCCCATGACCCGGACCACCTGCTCGGTGAGCAGGAAGACCTGGGCATCAGCCTGGCGCTGATCCCCACCGATACCCCCGGCGTCGAGATCGGCCGGCGCCACCTGCCGCTGGGCGCCGCCTTCATGAATGGCCCGAACTCAGGCAAGGATGTGTTCATCCCCCTGGACTATCTCATCGGCGGCCGGGACATGCTCGGCAAGGGCTGGATGATGCTGATGAACTGCCTGTCGGTGGGACGTTCGATCTCCCTGCCGGCGGTCGGTACCGGCGCGGCCAAGTTCACCAGCCTGGTGACCGGCCAGTACACGCAGATCCGCGAACAGTTCAACGTACCGCTGGCCGCCTTCGAAGGTATCCAGGAAGCCCTCGCGCGGATCGGCGGCAATGCCTGGCTGATGGACAGTGCACGCATGCTCACCGCCAATGCGGTGGATCTGGGTGAGAAGCCCTCGGTACTGTCAGCGATCCTCAAGTACCACCTGACCGAACGCGGCCGTGAATGCATCGGCCACGCCATGGATGTGCACGGTGGCAAGGGCATCATCATGGGCCCCAACAACTACCTGGGCCGCAGTTGGCAAGGCGCGCCGATCTTCATCACCGTGGAAGGCGCGAATATCCTCTCGCGCAACCTGATGATCTTCGGCCAGGGTGCGATTCGCTGCCATCCGTTTGTACTCAAGGAAATGTCCCTGGCCGCCCGCGAGGACCACGACCAGGCGCTGCAGGAGTTCGACAGCCTGCTGCTGCGGCATATCGGTTTTGCCGTGGGCAATGCCGGCAGCACCCTGCTGCTCAACCTCGGGCTCGGGCATTTCGAGGCGCCGCCGGGCAATCGCCTGAGCCAGAAGTACTTCCGCGCCCTGAATCGCCAGGCAGCGGCCTTCGCCCTGCTGGCCGACCTGAGCATGATGCTGCTCGGCGGCGAACTGAAACGCCGCGAGCGGCTGTCGGCCCGCCTGGGCGATGTGCTCAGCCACCTCTACCTGGCCTCGGCGGCGCTCAAGCGTTACCACGACCTGAACTCACCCGAGGCGCTCGACCCGCTGCTCGCCTGGGCCATGGAGGAAAGCCTCGGCCACGCGGAACGGGCCCTGGACGAACTGCTGCGCAACTTCCCCAGCCGGGTACTGGGTTGCCTGTTGCGGGTCATCGTGTTCCCGTTCGGTCGCCGACATACCGGACCTTCGGACGCCCTCGATGCCGAAGTCGCCGCCGTGCTGGGCCGGGCCAAGGGCGATCCGGCCCTGGAAGCGATCCTCGCCGGCTGCTACCGCCCGCAATCGGCGGACGATCCGGTGGGCGCCTTGCAGCATGCCCACGACCTGCTGCGTGCCAGCCACGACGCGCAGAAAAAACTGCACACGGCGCTCAAGAGCGGCCAGCTTGAGCCAGCGCCCGGGGCATCGGCAATTGACACCGCGCTGCAAGCCGGTGTCCTGCAACCGAGTGAGGCGCAAACCCTGCATGAGGCCGAGACGGCGCGACGCAAGGTGATCGACGTGGACGACTTCAGCAAGGAGGAACTGAGCCCGAGCACCGGCAAGGTGCGCTAACGCTGCACAGGTCTGGCGACGTCCCGTCCGTCGCCGCACCGAGCCCAACGGGACAACAGGCGTGCGGAGCTTTATACTCCCGCGCCTGTTTTTGTTCTTGAGGCCCCCGCCATGTCCAACGTACTTGCCGATCACCTGGTCCTGCTCGACCACCTGCGCAGCATCCTGGTCGCCGTCGGCGAAGCCGAACAGGTGCCCGAGGAAAGCCACGCATTGTTCCTGGAGCGCTTCGATGAACTGCGTGCACAATTGCCAGTCGACCCTATCGAAAGCCAGTACCTGGGCCAGGACCTGCTGTGCCAGGTGATCCAGCGCTACCCGCAGATCGCTCATCTGGTGCCACGCGACCTGCTGTGGTTTTTCGGCGGTGACTGCCTGCACTACATGCCCGACGAGGAACTGGAGCTGTACCAGACCCTGGAAGAGCGCCGCTACGAAGCCGAACAGAACGACGAGCCCTTCGACTGGAACCAGGAAAAGCAGTTGCTGGCGCTGTCGGAACAGGGCAGCAAGCACTGATCCCGAGCCCCCGGTAAAACCCATTTCTGTGGTTTGACCCGCGCCTGCAGGAGCAGGGCTTGCCCGCGAAGAAAACACTGCGGTCTTTCAGGCAGATCGCATCATCGTTCTTCGCAGGCAAGCCCCGCGCCTACAAAGTCTGGGACTGCGTTGACTTCAGCGTCGGCTCCCGCGCCAGGCACTCCACCAGGTAGTCGATGAACACCCGCAGTTTGGGCGACTGATAAGGTGTGGGTGGATACAGCAGCCACAAGCCGCCATGGTAGGACGCTAGAAAGGTCCAGGCTGGCAACACCTGCACCAGCAGCCCCTGCTCCAAGGCATGCCGCGCCGTGAAATACGGCAGGCTGCCAATCCCGATATGCTGCTGCACCGCGTCCAGTCGCACCCCCGTGTGATTGGCGGCATAACGACCGCGCACCGCGACCGTCAGCGTCTTGCCGCCCCGCCTGAATTTCCAGCGCGCATCGTTGGGCGTGTCCCCCACGTAGATACAGCTGTGGTCGAGCAGATCGTGGGGATGCTGCGGCGTGCCATGCTCGGCCAGGTAGTGCGGAGTCGCGCACAACAGGTGCTCGATGGGCATCAATTGACGCCCCACCAGACCGACGGGCGGGTGATCGGTGATGCGCAGAATCAGGTCGACATTATCCTCGATCAGATCGACGGGCCGGTCTTCGAGGATCATCTGCACATCGACCTGTGGATAACGTCGCAGGAACGCCGGCATGTACGGGTGCACCACGAAGCGCCCTACTGCCTTGGGCACACTGACCCGCACCAGGCCTTGTGCCTCATCGGTGTACTGACCGCTGATTGCCATGACCGAGCGGGCGGCATTGACCATCTCCCGGCAACGCCTGAAGGTTTCCTCGCCACTGTCGCTCAGACGTAGTTTGCGCGTGGTGCGCTGTAACAGCCGGGTCGCCAGGGCCTTTTCCAGACGGGCAATCGAGCGGCTGACCGCCGACGGTGACGAACCCATCTGGCGGGCCGCTTCGGAAAAACTGCCTGTTTCGACCACCTTGACGAAAATCGCCATTTCACCGAGCAATGCCAGCGGCGGATTGATGCTCATGACGCACAGGTCCATTGAGATTTGAATGGATTATCACAGGTTCTGGCCATTTTTATACTGGCCATCGACAAGGTAGATCGCTGGCACAGCCCAACGCCACACCCTCTGACGACACAGAAGAAAGCCTGCCTATCGGTGATCTCAACCTCCGTCTCTCAATGACCTGCTCTCCTGGAAACCGTCATGTATTCCCAGTACCTCCATGAATTCATCGCCCTGGCGACCATCCACTTTATCGCCGTGGTCGCTCCCGGCCCGGACTTTGCCGTGACCATCCGCCAGAGCGTGCGCTTCGGCCGGCTGGTCGGGCTACTGACCGCCGTCGGTATTGGCGCAGGCATCTCGGTGCACGTGCTGTACACGCTGCTCGGCGTCGGCGCACTGATGCACAGTGCGCCCTGGCTGCTGCCTGTCGCCAAGCTCATCGGTGGCGGTTACATCCTTTACCTGGGCATCAACCTGCTCAGAAGCAAACCGCAGGCAGCAACGACGGACATTGCCTTGCAACCAGCAGACAATGCGTCACGCCAGGGCCTGCTGAGAGCCTTCTCGACAGGCTTCCTGACCAACGCCACCAATCCCAAGGCCACGCTGTTCTTCCTGGCGATTTTTACCACGGTGGTCAGTGCCTCGACACCGCTGCCGATCCAGGCGTTCTATGGCCTGTGGATGTGCGGCGTCAATGCGCTCTGGTTCATTTTGGTCAGCCTGCTGTTTTCCAGCGAACGGGTGCGCCTGGCCTTTCTGAAAATGGGTCACTGGTTCGAACGCAGCATGGGTGTGGTGCTGATTCTGTTCGCCGGAAGACTGATGCTGTCGTTGTAGTCACTGCTCAACCGTTGTGGCAGGTCAGTGATGCAGCCCGAAGCGACCAGCCGGGCGTTCACTCTCATTAGTTCCTTAAAGGCAGACAGTCTTTATCAACCACGATGATTTACCCGCTGCTTTTACTTTATGTAATTTAAAATATTCAGAAATATTCGAAACCGAAAACTTAAAAAATATAATGATAACCTCGTCAAGACACGATAAGCCGATAAAGCCGAAAACATCCCCTACACCACTCTCTCGCCTGTATCTATACAGGACCTCAGCGCAACCCCGCGCCCGAGGATAAGACTCTGCAATTGGGCCGATCTGCTATATTCAGAGATCAGGCGTAGTTGAAGAAGTGCCAATGACCCTTATGCGGTATGAATACCGTGTTGAATCTGTTTACCAGATGTTCAACATTGCGTTCCTACACGTGCCGCAGACAGTCAACGCTTTCTTGCAGAGATCAGAGCATCCATTAAAAGGAGCAATGAACATGTTTACGCTACACCTGCCCAAAACCGCCGCCCTGGCTGCCAGCCTGTTTTTCTGTGCTTTCAACACGGCTTACGCCACCGAGAGCAACAAATCTCAAGTCATAGAAGGCGAACGATTCAAACATGGATTTGCCGATATCAACGGTATGCGAATGCATTATCTGATTGCAGGCGACGGGCGAAAGCCGGTGTTATTGATACACGGTTTTCCGGGAGACTGGAGAAACTGGAAGCTGCTGATGGGACAGTTGGTCAGTCAAGGTTACACAGCCGTGGTTCCAGACTTTCGCGGTGCCGGTGAATCGTCCATTTCGCCCACCGGCTACGATAAGAAAACCATGGCCCAGGATATGCGCGCACTCATGAACAGTCTCGGCTTCAAGGAAACGGCGATCGTGGGTCACGATATAGGTACCAATATTGCCTATCTGTATGCAGCGCAGTTTCCGACCGAGGTCAAAAAACTGATACTCATGGACTCTTTCTTGCCCGGCATTCCTG
This sequence comes from Pseudomonas asplenii, assembly GCF_900105475.1. Classification (NCBI taxonomy): domain Bacteria; kingdom Pseudomonadati; phylum Pseudomonadota; class Gammaproteobacteria; order Pseudomonadales; family Pseudomonadaceae; genus Pseudomonas; species Pseudomonas asplenii. Next base: position 6,362,556 of record NZ_LT629777.1, read on the forward strand.
GTTGGGAACAAGGCTATGATGGCCGCCCGGGCAAGTGGCACTTCCGATTCTTTGGCGATACGGCCTTGCAGTTGATAAAGGGCCGTGAGCGTATCTATGTGGATATGTTCTGGAATGACTTTGTCGTGCCTGGCAATCCCTCCGTCCCCGAAGTCGACAGGGACGCACTGGCCAAGGGTTACGCAAGACCAGGGCGGATGGAAGCGGCATTTGCGCTTTACTCGACATGGACGACAAATGACGCACCTGACAATCAGGCATACGCCCGACAAAAACTCGAAATGCCAGTCCTGTCGATCGGTGGCGAGTATTCGCGCGGCAAAACCCTGGCAGAGCAGATGCCGCAGATTGCCGAACATCCTCAATCCCTGATCATAAAAAACAGTGCGCATTTTGTGCTGGAAGAGAAAACCGAAGAAACCCGCACGGCGATTCTCAACTTCTTGAAGGATTAGCCTGAAGGCCTAGCCGACTGCCGGGTCGCGCGTTACGCCCTCAAATAACGCGCACGAACAAAAACGCCGCTCATCATTGAGCGGCGTTTTCATTGAATATGGAGCGGGAAACGAGACTCGAACTCGCGACCCCGACCTTGGCAAGGTCGTGCTCTACCAACTGAGCTATTCCCGCAAATGGCGTCCCCTAGGGGACTCGAACCCCTGTTACCGCCGTGAAAGGGCGGTGTCCTAGGCCACTAGACGAAGGGGACACGCTACCCGGAACACATGGTGTGTGTTTCGGTGTCCAGTATCACATCCGAAGACCTGACTCTGGTTTCACTCAGCCACGCCCGAAAGCAAGACTGTTTAAAATTGGAGCGGGAAACGAGACTCGAACTCGCGACCCCGACCTTGGCAAGGTCGTGCTCTACCAACTGAGCTATTCCCGCATTGGCGTCCCCTAGGGGACTCGAACCCCTGTTACCGCCGTGAAAGGGCGGTGTCCTAGGCCACTAGACGAAGGGGACACACTACAACATTCACTCCCGGCCGCGTTACGCTGTGTGCTTTACGCTGCAAGTGGCGCGCATTCTAGGGACGGATCGGGAAGTCGTCAACCCCCAACGATAAATTTATTTAAATCAATGACTTCGCCCCGGTTCACGGCCCTTTTGGGGCCAACCTCGCGTCTCTGGATTGACGCCTGTATTCTGGCGCTCGACAAGACGCTATAGTCCACCGCCACAAATAGTGGCAATGTGCATATATCCTTGGAAAAGCACGTGGGCGCCGTGCAATACATCAATCAACCCTATCAGCCCTAACGCCAAGCCACTACACTGATTATGCATTACACCTTGAAGAGGTCTTAACGGTGACACCACTCATGATCACCCTGCTGGTCGCAGCCGGGATCTTTCTCCTGATCGGCATTGGCTTCCTCAACCATATGGCTGAGAACAGCAAGCTGGAAAAGGCTCGTCTCAAGGTCGAACTCAGTGACCGCCTGCGTCGTTGCGGGGAACTGACCGAAACATTCCCAGGCCAGTTCATGAGTCCAGGACTCAAGCTGCTGCTCACGCGCCTGGAACTCAATGCCACCCAGCGCCTGCTGAACATGGATAAAGGCAACGACCGCCTCAAGGCCCGGGTCGCCGAACTCAGTGGCCTGGTTGCCCAGGGCGAATCGATCCCGGTCAATAATCCACCCGGCCCGATCCAGACCGAAGCCAAGGCCAAGGATGTACGTTTCCTGTTGGAAGCCCTGCATGGTCAGATCACCCGGGCGGCGCAGGAAGGTTTCCTGCCAGCCAACGAAGCCAAGCATTGGGTTCGTGAGGTTCGCCATATCCTGGTGCTGTTGCATATCGAGTTCTTCAATAACCTCGGTCAGCAGGCTCTGCAACAGGAACAACCGGGACAAGCCCGCCTGGCCTTCGAGCGGGGCGCACAGTACCTGCGCAAACAGCCGGAACCGGCGGTTTATGCCGAACAACTGCAACTGATGGAAAAACTGCTGGCTCGGGCCAATGCGCTGGTGCTGGCGACGACCAAACCGGCTGAAGATGATGTGAACGAACTGACCCAGGGGCTCAAGGAAGTAGACGCTGACTGGAAGAAGAAGGCCATTTACGACTGAGGCTGATTTCTGCGGGGCGGGGTCAGATTCAGAAAAATCAGCTCATAAAAAAGGACACGCTTTGACGTGTCCTTTTTTGTGCCTCGAGCAAATGCCCGAAAGGCATCAGGCTACCGGATTCAGCGGCTTTTCCGGGTACCAGACGTCCAGCAGCGGGCTGACTTCAACCGAGGTCAGTTCGCTACGGGACTTGAGCCATGCCTCAACGGCAGTGCGCTGCTCTTCGGAAACCGAGCCACGCTTGATCAGGCAGACCAGACCGAAGTCGTCGCCGCCGACGTAACCAAGACCGTTGGCTTCCATGGCTTCTTTCAGGAAAGCGTCGAGGAAAGTGTCGATAGCCTCTTCACTCAGGTCTTCTTTGAAATCCAGGTTCAGCTCGAAACCCAGCTCCTGAAACTCATCAACGCACAGCTTTTTGCGCAGACGCCGGGAACGGTTGGTCGCCATGAAAAAATCCTCAAAAATAATAACGGCCGGCACTTTAGCAGTTTAAGGGCACAATTGCCCGGATCTATGCGCAGCACCGACCGAACGGCAGGAAAAAATCGCGCAAACGCCATAACCGGCTAGCCCCCACTGGCACCCGCCTGATGCATAATGCCGTCACTTTCATGAGCGTTGAGGGCTTTTTCATCCATGCCCTCGTATTTCCCCCTCGGATGTAGGGCTTTATTTCATATGATCAAATCTTTGCGCCCATTGGTACTCGCCAGTCTGCTGTTTCCTGTGGCACTCCCCACTTACGCCGCTCCCGTCAATACCACCCTGTCCCCCAAAGTCCAACAAGCGATCAAGGCCAACAAGCTGCAGGATGACGCCTTGTCGCTGGTCATGCTACCCCTCGACGGTCCCGGCACACCGACGGTGTTCAACGCCGACGTGTCGGTGAACCCGGCCTCGACCATGAAGCTGATCACCACCTACTCCGCCCTGGAAATGCTCGGCCCCAACCACCAGTGGAAAACCGAGTTCTACACCGACGGAACCCTGAGCGACGGCATTCTCAACGGCAACCTGTACCTCAAGGGCGGCGGCGACCCCAAGTTGAACATGGAAAAACTCTGGCTGCTGATGCGCGACCTGCGGGCCAACGGCGTGACCCAGGTGACCGGCGACCTGGTGCTCGACCGCAGCTTCTTCGTGCCCCCGCAACAACTGCCGGAGTTCAACGACGACGGCAACGACGAAAACCGGCCGTTCCTGGTCAAGCCCGATGCATTGCTGGTCAACCTCAAGGCATTGCGCTTCGTGGCCCGCAACGATTCGGGCAAGGTGCTGGTGTCGGTCGAGCCACCGATCGCCAGCATCCGCATCGACAACCAGGTCAAGGTAATCAATGCCAAGCAGTGCAGCGGCGACGTGCGCTACAACCCGGTACCGCAGGCCGACGGTTCGACCCTCGTTACCGTCAGCGGCCAGTTGGCCGAGGGCTGCAGTTCCCAGACCTACCTGTCGCTGCTCGATCATCCGACCTATACCGCCGGTGCCGTGCGCGCCATCTGGCAGGAACTGGGCGGTAGCATCCAGGGCAAGGACCGTCAGGACGTGGTGCCCAAGAACGCCAAACTCCTCGCCCGCGCCTTCTCGCCGGACCTGACCGAAATCATCCGCGACATCAACAAGTACAGTAACAACACCATGGCCCAGCAGTTGTTCCTCAGCCTGGGCGCGAAGTTTCGCAACGAGGCCGACGGCGACGATGCCAAGGCCGCCCAGCGGGTCATCCGCCAGTGGCTGGCACAGAAGGGCATTACCGCGCCGCACCTGGTGATGGAAAACGGTTCCGGGCTGTCCCGTGCCGAGCGCGTCAGTGCCCGGGAAATGGCGAGCATGCTACAGGCGGCCTGGAAAAGCCCTTATGCCGCAGAGTTCATCAGTTCGCTGCCGATCACCGGCCTGGACGGCACCATGCGCAAGCGCCTGAAGCACACGGCGATGTCGGGCGAGGCGCATATCAAGACCGGCACCCTGAACACGGTTCGGGCGATTGCCGGCTTCAGCCGCGACAGCAACGGCACGACCTGGGCGGTGGTGGCGATTCTCAACGATCCGAAGCCATGGGGCGCCTCATCGATACTCGACCAGGTGTTGCTTGACCTGTATCGCCAGCCACGGCCAGTCAGCTCCGCCGAATAACCGCCGCGCCCCTTGTGGGAGCACGCCGCTCCCACAAGCCTGACCGCCGCCAGGGCACAACATTCCAGGCGGATCGTCAGGCCTGCTCCAGCACCACCCGATCCCGGCCATTCTGCTTGGCCGAGTACACCCCCGAGTCCGCGCGCAACAAGAGCGCATCCGCGCCTTCGTCCGCCCGCCAACCGGCGATACCAAAACTGGCCGTTACCTGCCCCACCCGCTCGAACGGCGTGGCGCGCAGCTCGTGCCACAGTTCCAGCGCCAGGGTCGCGGCCTGGCCGGCGTTGGTGTCGGGGCACAGCACCATGAATTCTTCGCCACCCAGCCGGCAGAACACATCGGTGCGCCGCAGGCGATGATTGATCCGCAGGCACAATTCCTGAAGTACCCGATCACCCTCGGCGTGGCCGTATTGGTCGTTGATGCGTTTGAAATGATCGATATCGAGCATGATCACCGCCAGGCTCCCGCCCCCACGCTGGGCCCGCGCCAGCTCGGCCAGGAGCCGCTCCTGGAAATAGCGCCGGTTGTAGATGCCGGTCAGCGAATCGGTAACCGACAAGGCCCGTAGCTCCTCCTCGACCCGCTTGAGGTCGGAGATATCCGAGAGATAGCCGTGCCAGAGCACCTCGCCCGTGGACAGTCGCTCGGGCGTGGCCTCCCCACGCAACCAGCGCAGGCCGCGCAAGGGCAACACCACGCGGAACTCCTCGCGCCAAGGGCTCAACTGCGCGGCGGACATCTGGATCGATGCCCGCAACGACTGCAGGTCATCCGGATGCACGCGGGCGAACGCCGGTTCAGCATCCTCCCGCAGACGCTGGATATCGACCTCGAAAATGTCTCTCGTGCCGGCGCTGGCGTAAACGAAATATGCGCTGCCATCGAGATTGAGCTGATACTGATAAATACTGCCGGGAATGTGCGCACCGAGCTTTTCCAACAGCCGGTCACGTACCTGCAACTGCGCGGTCCGCTGTTGCACCAGACGCAAGGCACGCTGGCGTTGACTGACCAGGTTGTACAGCAAGGCGCTGAGCATCAGGCTCAACAAACCACCCAGCACCACCAGACTGATCACCGAAGAGTGATTGGCCTGCATGAACGCCTCGCTGGGGCTGATGGTCACCTCATAATCGCGGTCGGCCAGCCGCAACAGACGAACAGCAACCAGCGCACTGTCCACGGGCGGATTGGGCGACTGGTACAACAGCGCGTTTTCGCCTTCGGTCGACATGTCGAGGATACGCATCGACAGGTTGTCCTGGTCCGGCGTTGGTAAACCATCGGCCACCAGTTGCCGCATGCTGATCACCGCCAGTACATAACCGAGCGGCCCCGGTTGCGGCTGCCCGACGGCTGCGGACATGACCACCGGCGCCACCAGCAACGCACCCCGATCATAACCCGGCTCGACGCCCACCAGATTCAATGGCTGCGAAATAGCCATGACACCCGAATCGTGAGCACGCTCCAGGGCCTCCCGACGCAACGGTTGCGCCAACAGATCGTAGCCCAGCGGCGAGCCGAGAGGGCTCTGGGTCTCGCTGTAGAGCACCGGCACGTACTGGTCACGCACGCTCGCCAGACGCAGGTTCCCCTGGGCATCCAGCTCACGAATGGCAAAATCATCCAGGCCCTCGGCCCGTACCCGTTGTTCGAACAGTGCCCGTGCGTTGCCACCGACCCGTGGCGCCCAGCCATAGGCCTGGGTACGCAACAGCAACGGCCGGGCATAACCGGCGAACTCGCGACGCGAGACACTATCGGAATTGATGAAGAACCGTCGCAGGCTGTCGAGACGCTGTTCCTGATCCTCGAAACGCTCCTCGATACGGCTGAAACGCTCACTGGCAAGCAGTTCGAAACGCTGTTGCAACTGGCGCCGGGAAAGATCACGAGTGCCCACGGCCAGCAGCAGCGTCAACAGCCCACCCAGCAGCAACACCAGCATGGCGACCAGCCAGGCAGAGGCCTCTTCGCTGATAAAGCCAAGAATCTTGGGGCGTACGGCATGCGACGACATAGGCGACAACTCATCACGCCGGTGTGTTTACATCACTTTGGCTTGGACTGAGTTATAGCTATTAGCCAGCAGATTAGCCAGTCCGAAAAACCTCGGAGCCCACAAAAAACAGGACTCCGAGGCCACTGATGAATCAGCGGGCGGTGATCTTCCAGGCGCGGTGGATTTTGCTGTTGCGGGCAAAGTCCGGGTCCAGGGTCTGGCCGCTGATTTCCTCGACGGCGTAACGTGCGGTGAGGTTCTCTTCCAACTGGAACTTGCGGAAGTTGTTGGAGAAGTACAGCACGCCACCCGGTGCCAGACGGGCCATGGCCAGATCGAGCAGTTGCACATGATCACGCTGAACGTCGAATACCCCTTCCATACGCTTGGAGTTGGAGAAGGTCGGCGGATCGATAAAGATCAGGTCGAACTCGTCGCGATTGCCTTCGAGCCAGGCCATCACATCACCCTGCTCCAGCCGGTTCTTGTCGGAGAAACCGTTCAGCGACAGGTTGCGTCGCGCCCAATCCAGGTAGGTTTTCGACAGGTCGACACTGGTGGTGGTGCGCGCACCGCCCTTGGCCGCGTGCACACTGGCGGTCGCGGTGTAGCAGAACAGGTTGAGGAAACGCTTGCCGGCCGCTTCCTTCTGAATCCGCAGGCGCATCGGCCGATGATCGAGGAACAGGCCGGTGTCGAGGTAGTCGGTCAGGTTGACCAGCAGCTTCACCCCGCCCTCATTGACCTCGGTGAACTTGCCCTGGGCGCCCTGACGCTCGTACTGGCGGGTGCCACTCTGGCGCTCGCGGCGCTTGATGATCACCCGATTCTTGTCGACGTTGAGTGCCTGGGGAATCGCTGCCAGGGCATCGAACAGCCGGGCCTGGGCCTTTTCCGGATCGACCGACTTGGGCGCGGCATATTCCTGGACGTGCACCCAGTCATGATACAGGTCGATCGCCAGGGCATATTCCGGCATGTCGGCATCGTAGATCCGGTAGCAGTCCACGCCTTCGCGCTTGGTCCACTTGCCCAACTGCTTGAGGTTCTTCTGCAGGCGATTGGCAAACATCTGCCCGCCTTCGCTCAAGCGCGCCGGTTCGCTGGCCGGTGCCGCGATCGGGGCTTCTTCGCCAGCTTCGACCAGGTCACGCTCGGCCTGACGCTGCTCGGCCGTGCGGCGTTCGCCGGTGACAAACTGATCGGGGCTGACCTTGATCAGCAGCAGCTTGCACGGCAAGGCGCCGTTCCAGAAGGCATACTGCTTGTGGCTGCGAATGCCCATGCGCTTGCCCAGGTCCGGGGCGCCGGTAAACACCGCCGCCTCCCAGTTCAAGCAGGCCTGACGCAGACGTTCGCCGAGGTTCTGATAGAGATACAGCAGGCTCGCCTCGTCACCCAGACGCTCGCCGTACGGCGGATTGCAGATCACCAGCCCCTTCTGGTTCTGGTCGGGACGCGGTTCGAAGGTTCCGACCTCGCCCTGGTAGATCTTGATCCAGTCGCTCAGGCCCGCGCGCTCGACGTTGTTGCGACCTGGCTGGATCAGCCGCGGGTCGGCTTCATAACCGCGAATCCACAGCGGTGGCTTGGCCAGGCCGGCTTCGGCACGGGCCTCGGCCTCGGCATGGACCTTTTTCCACACGGCCGGCACATGCCCCAGCCACGCGTCGAAGCCCCAATGGATACGGTTGAGGTTAGGTGCGATGTCGGCGGCGATCATCGCCGCTTCCACCAGGAAGGTCCCCACACCGCACATCGGGTCGGCCAGGGCGCCGCCTTCGGCGGCAATGCGCGGCCAGCCGGCGCGGATCAGCACGGCAGCCGCAAGGTTTTCCTTGAGCGGCGCCGCACCTTGCTGCAGGCGATAGCCGCGCTGGTGCAGGCTGTGCCCGGACAGGTCGAGCGAGAGGATCGCTTCGCCACGGTCCAGGCGCAGATGGATACGCAGGTCCGGACTGACCTTGTCGATGCTCGGACGGGCGCCGGACGGCGTGCGCAGCTTGTCGACAATGGCATCCTTGACCTTGAGCGCGCCGAAATGAGTGTTATCGATACCCGAACCATGGCCGCTGAACTCCACCGCCAGGGTGCCATCGGCCAGCATATGGTCCTGCCAGTCGACATCCAGCACGCCATGGTAGAGGTCTTCGGCGTCCTTCATGGCAAAACGCTTGAGCACCAACAAGACGCGGTTAGCCAAACGTGACCAGAGGCACAGCCGGTAGGCGGTCTCCATGGAAGCCTGGCCGCGAATGGCCGAGGTGTGCTCCCGCGCCTCCTCAAGGCCAAGCCCGATGGCTTCCTCAAGGAGCAGGCCTTCAAGACCTTTGGGACAAGTGAGGAAGAGTTCGTAACGATCCGACATGGGAATTCCAGGGCCTTGAGCAGTCAATGAACGGGCGACGCATCGCCCGCTCGGTTTCGATCGAGCACTTTTCTCGAAGAGTGCTCGTGTGGCGCACCATTACGCCGTTCCACCCCGACTGATTCCATCGCCCGGATGCTTGAAAAAACAGGGGGCAAATGAAATTGAACGCCAGAGCAGTTCAATCTTTCCGTAACAAAAAGTCACATCGTGACCCTTCGTCGAATAATACCTGAGTGCAACGGGTCGGTATTCGCAATGGCGAATTAAACCCACTGTTCATGCAAGGGCTGATCATAGCTGGATTTTCTGCCGATGACCGAGCAAATGACCAGCCAATCTTATGGCCTTAACATCCATATAGTTACGTTCTTATGACAAAACGATCATTCACATGCACCTGCGCATTGGTTAGAAATCAACTCAGGTTGACGTCGCAATGGCGTCAACATCCCGCTCCTGACGGAACTCGCCCACCAACGTGCGCGGGTCGTTTCGTACGGAGCGGAGCCCGCCACGCCGGCAGCGGGCACCCGCAGATGAGATCTGCCCGGCCTCGACGAGAGGTCGACGGGACATATAACAGTCAACCAGTGAGGGCAACACCCTATGAGAAGACTTAAGCGTGATCCGTTGGAAAGAGCATTTTTACGCGGATATCAATACGGCGTTAACGGCAAATCCCGCGAGCTTTGCCCTTTTACTCTACCGTCGGTACGCCAAGCCTGGATCAACGGCTGGCGAGAAGGACGTGGCGACAACTGGGACGGTATGACCGGCACCGCGGGCATCCACAGACTCAACGAACTTCACGCTGTCGGCTGATCAGGGCAGACTCCGACACCACAATTTGAGCATGACCATTTAACCAAGCACGCCCCATCCGGGCGGCGGGCTTCGGCCCAGGGGCTCCAGGTGGAGCCCTTTTTAATTCCCGCGATTCATCCGTCCCGTTTCAGCGACGATAGGCTGCGATGGCATCCACCGATTCGCGGATCAGCGCCGGGCCCTTGTAGATGAACCCCGAATACAACTGCACCAGGCTCGCACCGGCGGCGATTTTCTCGGCCGCGTGTTCGCCCTCGGTGATCCCGCCGGCGGCGATGATCGGTAGACGTCCAGCCAGCTCTGCCGCCAGGACCTTGACCGTGTGGGTGCTCTTCTCACGCACCGGCGCACCGGACAGACCACCGGCCTCGTCACCATGGGCCAGGCCTTCGACACCCACCCGGCTCAGGGTGGTGTTGGTGGCGATGACCGCATCCATCCCCGACTCCAGCAGCGCCTGGGCCACCAGCACGGTTTCCTCATCGGTCATGTCCGGGGCGATCTTGATCGCCAGGGGCACGTGCCTGCCGTGTTGCCCGGCCAGTTCCTGCTGGCGTCGCTGCAGTGCCTCGAGCAACTGCTTGAGCGAATCGCCGAACTGCAGGCTGCGCAGGCCCGGGGTGTTGGGCGAACTGACGTTGACCGTGACATAGCTGGCGTGGGCATAAACCTTGTCCAGGCAGATCAGGTAATCGTCGACCGCACGCTCCACCGGGGTATCGAAATTCTTGCCGATGTTGATCCCGAGGATGCCGCTGTAGCGTGCAGCACGAACCCGGGCCAGCAGGTTGTCCACCCCCAGGTTGTTGAAGCCCATGCGATTGATGATCGCCTCGGCCTCGGGCAGACGGAAGATCCGTGGCTTGGGGTTGCCCGGCTGCGGCCGTGGCGTCACCGTGCCGATTTCAACGAAACCGAATCCCAGTTGGGAGAAACCGTCGATGGCCGCGCCATTCTTGTCCAGGCCCGCAGCCAGACCCACCGGGTTCGGAAAATTCAGCCCCATGACGGTCACGGGGTTCGCGGCAGGCGCCTTGCACAGCAGGCCGTTGAGCCCCAACCGGCCACCCGCACCGATCAGGTCCAGGGACAAATCGTGAGAGGTTTCCGGGGAAAGTTTGAACAGCAGCTGGCGGGCCAGGTTATACATGGGCGGACATGACTCGGATGGCGGCGAATTGAACCGGCGATTATAACCGGGCTGTTCCCTGACAAGCGAGGTCACCAGTCCGCGTTTTCCCAACTATCGTCATCCGGTGGCTGGAATATCTGGTGCATGTACTGGTTGATGAACAGACTGCTGCCCAGCAGCCGGGTCATCACCCCACGCAGCTCGCGTTCCTGGTCCGAGCCCGCCAGGCCTTCCTCCTTGAAACGCGCCAGGGCCTGTCCGACAACCTTCAATTGCTCATTGACGGTGTGATAGTCAGGCTGGCCGTCGCCACTGCCACGATAAGTGCCGATGAATTGCAGGATCGCCTGTTCACCGCTACCTGAGCGCGCCAACAAGTGCTGATAGAAATCCTCGAAGCCCTGTTCTGCGGGCTCGGCTGCGCTCACTCGCTGTTCCCTGGCGGGAGCGGCAAGCTCTGCCGGAGCTGCGATCAACGAATGTCCCGGGTTGTTTTCAATCCTCATCATCGATTTCCTGGAGCGTTGCAGGGTTGCCGGTGAACGTCGTGACCAGTCTCGCCAAGGCGTGTCGAGCCTGCTCATCGAGTTCACGCACGCTGTCGGGCAGGGCCGCCAGTTGGCTCAGTACACGCGGCGCCAACTGTTCGCGGGCCGGCTCGAGTTCGAACTCGAACAACTGCTCGCCGAGGCGCACGACATACCGCTCCTGTTCCGAAAACTCGAACGTGACCGAGGTCACCGCCGTTTGTGCCAGTTGCTCGCGCAAGACCGCCACCCGGCGCCGGCAACGCTGCGGCAACAACACCTGCAAGGTCATCTGCGGGGGATCGACCTGCTCCGCCAACCAGTGTTCGAGCATTTCGTCGAACCAGCGCGGATCGTCCAACAAATGTTTGAGCAATTGCCGGACCGCCTCAGCCATTTGCCTGTGCAACTGACCGGCCAGGCGTTGGGACTCGCACAACCCACGGGCCAGATCGACCGCCGCCTGAACCAGTCCCTGGCCATAACCTTCGGCAAAAGCCGCCTCCTGGATCGCCTCGACCTGGCCCTGGGCCTCGTCGAGCAACTCACGGGCACGGCGCTGCGCCTGGCGCTCCAACGCCCGGCAGCGGCGAGCCGTCACCAACTCTCGGCGACTGATATGCACCGTGTCGGTATCGTCCGCCGGTAGCTCGTCGAGACTACGAATGGTGTCGAGCATGCTGTACCGCCAGAAAAAACAGCGCAGGATCAGGCGCCAGTGTTGGCAACCGTACCTGCCAGGCGATCACCGTCTGGGGAAACAGCAACACCAGGCGCTCGTACAAGGCTGCCGGCAACACTTCGCCAAAGGCCAGCAGGTGGGCCAGCCCCACCCCATCCACCTGCGGCAACAACGCAGATTCAGGGCTCAGTTCCCAGGACAATCTCGGGCCGAGGGCACAACGGGCAAAATCCCGGACCTCGGTGGACAGCCGCGCCATTCGTGCCCCCCGCGCCAACTGCGGCCATAGCCGTTGTGCGCCGATCAAGCGGGCGATATGTGGCAGATGCCGCCAGTGGCGAATCCAGACGGCAGCGAATGCCCCCAAGGTCGGCATCGACAGGCGCAGTTGCAGCCCTTCCAGCAGCATACGATTGAGCACCTCTCGGGCCGGCTCCTCGTCGAACGCCGCAGGCAGCCCCAAACGGCCGCTTTCGAGATAGTCCAGCGGCTGCCAGAGAATCTGCCGCAGGCATTCGTCCAGTTCGCTCATGCGCGTCCCTGCTTCACCCACCAGGGGTAGAGCCAGCCAGCAGCGGCCAGCAGCCCGAGGATCGTGACAAGTATCGCTGCGCCCATCCACAAGCCATCGCCCTGCGGCTCGACGGCGGTCGGTGCCACGTGCTGAATGGGGGCTCGACGACTGAGCACCACCGAAATGTGCTCGTATTCGAGTGCGGCGAAACTGTTCTTCAGCAAACGCTTGATATCGCTGATCAACAAGCCCGGCTCAACGTCACGTTCATGCACCGCCAGCGCGGACAGATGCACGGGCGAGGCCTTGCGACCGCCGTCCCCGGCATCCAGGTCGTAGCTGACGTGTACCCGCGCCGAGACCACGCCTTCGAGCAGCCTCAGGGACTGTTCCAACCGTTGCTCCAGCGCAGAATAGAGCCGGGCCTTTTCCGCCCGGGGAGAGGCGACCAGCGAGTCGGCGGGAAACAGCTCGGCCACCTCCAGGCGCGGCCTGGACGGCAGGGAATAGAGGCTCAGCAGGTCCACCGCTGCCGGAAAATCCACCCGTGCCACCTTGACGCTGTAGCCGGACTTGCCGTTGTCCTGCTTGGTGATGCCGATGTTGTTGCGTTGCAGCACCGCCACCACCTCGTTGGCCTGTTGCTGGTCGAGCCCTTCGAGCAGGTCGGGCTGACGACACCCCACCAGGGCCACGCACAGCAGCATGAACCAGGCGTACGCTTTCATGACGAACGCAGCAGGGTTTCTGCCGTGCCCACGGCCTTGCGTACCAGGGTATTGAGCAGGTTGATGTCGACGCTGTACTGCCCGAGCCGTTCCTGCAACAGCGCCAACCGCTCGGGATGGGTGACATCCGGCCCGTTGAGGATCTGCCAGATCCCGTCCACCTGCCCTGCCGAATCCACCACGGAACCGGCAAGCCCCGCGATCAGGCGCGACTCCAGGGAGATTGCCGAACTGTCCTGGGGACTGCGCAACTCGACCGCATCGATCTGTTCAAGCAGACCGACAGACTGGCTGGAATGGAACATGGTCATTACTCGCAATGGCCGGCGAGCGCCGCCGGCCGAATCGTGGCGAAGCGTCAGCGCGCCGCCTGGATGATGGTCTGACTGGTGTCCTTGAAGCCCTTGACCGTGTTGGTCTGGACATTGCGGAACACGGTGTAGGAGGAAAACGCCGACTGGTAACTGGCCAGCAACCCCGGATTCGAAGGATCGTCCTTCAACGTGGCCAGCGCTCTGTCGAGTATGTCCTTGAGGTCCTGGGCCCCCGACTCGAAAGCGGCGGCCTGCTTGCCGAGGAAATCGTCGGCAAATTCGATACGTTTTGGGACATCCATCCATCACCTCACTTGTTGCGTCGTTGGAAAATGCCAGGACGATTGGCTCGTCTTGATGTAACCCTCGGGGCCAAGCTGAAACGAGCGGCCCTTGAACGGGTCGTCGCGAAGCTCGATGTTGAAGCGCACGTGGCGGCTGCCCCAACGTCGGTAGAACTCATCGACAAAGCGCCGAGCCTCTTCGCGCTCGGCATCACGCAGGTCGCCAGCGATCGTGAACAGCGTGCCATCGCCCTGTTCGATCCGCTCGAACGCCAGCCCCAATTGCTCCAGGCCCTGGGCTGCCTGGGTGTCGGGCAAGCGCTCATCGAGTCCTTCAAAATCCACCTGCCGCAGATAGGCGGCCTCGCCCAGCAGGAGTCGCGAGACCTGCTGCCTGAGTTCAGCATCGGGCGGCCCCTGCGCCGTACCATGAAGCACCCGCACGCTGGTGGGCTGCGACAGGTCGATACGCCGAACCTTCAAGGCGGGAATCCGTTCGGCCAGCAACCCTTCCAGGCGCCGGCCCTCTTCCAGCACGTCCAGTACCGAGCTGGAAATACGCTGGCGCATCAGCACCTGACGGCTCCAGTCCGCATCGTATTGCGAGGTCACGAACACATAGATCCGCCCATCCCGCCCCTGCAACACGTTAGTCGCTGCGCGGGTACCGGCGACCAGGGCGGCGATATCCGTCCGGGAGTTCTCCATCGGCAGGGACGAAACCGCCGCGCAGACCGCCAGCAGGATGAACAGCAGAACCGTGACGACCATTCTCTTGAGCACGGGCCGCCTGTTGCGGGCGCTCTTTGTTGGCTCGGCAGGCGCCACGGCATTGAACAGTCCCGGCACCCAAGGCTCGCCCTCGGGCCGCAAGGCAATGACCAGCTCGCCGATCCGCTCGCTGCGCTGGAACACCACGGCGCGCTCTTCGATTTCCTCGCCGAGTATTCGCAGGCTCACGCCTTGTGGGCCAAGCAACACTTCGAAATTGCAGCCGCGTTGCTCCAGCGGGACGAAGATCGCCTCATCGGGAACGGCAGCAGCCAGTCCATCGTCGCCAAGCAGATCAGTGGTGCCGACGATGAACAGCGTGCGGCTGTTGCAAAGCCTGAACTCACAACCCTGTAACAGGCCACTGCCCACTCTCAGCACACAAGGTAAAAAGGCGTTATCCGACATCACCACCCTCTTCGATAGGGAAAGCGTGCGCCGATGTTAGTCAGGCCAACCTGACCGATCCTGATCGCCTACTCACTGCCTGGGCCATATTCCAATCAGAATCGTCCCAAACTCACGGCACCAGTACCCGATAGAAACGCCAGACCTTGTGTGCATAACGCCGCCGCGTGCCATGGCGATCCTCGGCGCTACCGGCGTTATAGGCCCCCACGGCGGTCCAGCCGTAGCCATGGCGCACGATGAACCGCGCCAGGATCGAGGCACCGACCCGTACGCTCAGACACGGGTCCTCCAGCAACCGTTGCTCGGTAATGCCCTGTGCGGCCAGGTGCGGCAGGTGCAGGCTGTTGATCTGCATCAGACCGATGTCGCGGCTGCCATCCGGGTTATGGTTCATCGCCTGCGGCCGCAGGCCACTTTCGACATGGGCAATGGCATACAGCAGCGCAGGCTCGATGCCATGATCGCGTCCGGCGCTGTCCCAGCAGAAAGCCGGCGCCGTCCCTGACCAGGCCAACAGTAACCAGGCCACGTTCCGGTATCGGCGGTTCATGCCTCGCCTGGGTGATGCTCGGCTGACGACTTCAGACAGGGGCCCAAGCGGGCACAGTGGGCCAGGATCGAGGCATACTGATCCCGCAACACCGGATGTTCATCGGCCTGCCCATCCAGCACCTCACGGGTCATCGCCAAAGCGGCACGGGGGTCGTGGGCCAAGGCGATCCGGATACGCATCAGTTGCGCGGGAATCGAGGAAGGATCCTGCCGCAGCACCGTATCCAGGCATTCCAGCGCCCGCTCATGACGACCGCCCGCCCAGTGATGCCAGGCGTGCAGATAATGAATGTCAGCCCGATCGCAACCCAGCAGACAGCGCTGGAACAGTACCTGGGCAGCATCGTCGCAACCCTGCAAGCTGGTGACCAGGGCCAGCCGCGCCAGCGCCGCCACGTTTCCCGGCTCCAGGGACAGGGCCTGAACCACCGCATCACGCGCATGGTCCACGGCGCTCTGCCGATCGACCAACTCCAGCAGTGCCAGCGCCAGGTAGGCGTCGGCCACACCGCACCAGGGCGGGACGTAGCTCGCATCCATTTGCACGCACTGGCGAAAATACAGCAGAGCCTCCCTCACGCTGTGTGGGGTGCACCGCTGCAAACCGTACACACCCTTGAGAAAAGCCAAAGCCACAGGGTAGGACGAACACCCTCCGACGGCAGGACGCAGGTTGGGCAAATGGTGAGCCACCATCGACACCACCGACTGGAGCAGGTCGTCGAACGTCCCCTTGACGGCCATCGGGCCATGGACCAGGTGGTGACGGTTTCCCCGGATCAGCTCCACCGACAGTTCCAACTGATCGCCCCAGGTATGAAAACGGCCACTCAGGTAGTAGTCAGGAGCCAGTTGCTCCATCAGTTGCCGGGTATCGACCGCGCCAGGCCCAGGCATCGTCAGCGCCGCCGGTAGAATCCTCAGGGCACCGTCGAAAGCCGCCTTCAGTTGCCGAATCATGGCCTCCTGAAGATTCGCCGCCGCCGACTCATCCGCGTGACGAAACGGCAACACCGCCAACGTGAGCGCCAGCGGAGATTCCTCAAGCGTGGGAGCCAATGGCACAACCCCCCCGGAAAAACGATAGCCCTTGCCGTAGACCGTCGTGATATGACCACGACCCGGTCCGAGCAATTTGCGCAGGGCATAGATGCAGCGCGTCAACGACTCCTCGGCCGCATCGCTGCCCGCCCATGCGCAGTCCAGCAAATAGTCCTTGGTGACCAACCGACCAGCCCCCGCGAGCAACAGACGCAGAACCTGCAACTCTTTAGGTGGCAGATGAACGGTCTTTCCATTGCGCAACAGCACTCCATCGCCTTGCAGTATCCATTCGTCGAACGCGAACGATTGTTTCAGGAAGTTATCAGTGGCAAGACCCATATCAATCTTGAAATCTCTATGCAGATGGACTGACATTCAAAAACGAGCCTTGGGCAACCAGGACTCGTCACGAGGAACCCAACGACTATAGAAACTTGACCAACAACAATCCGTAGGACGTTTCTCCATAAAAACAAGAAAAACACCACAAGGTTTGAAGATTCAAAAAACTTCACGCAACGACGGACAGACAACAAAAGAAAAGTCTTTACCGCACGCAATCTACTTCCCCAACTTTACTTTTCTGTTGGGTAATTCCTACAAGCCGACACACGTCCGCAACCGTGCGCCAGCCGGCCACGCCGCTCTCGGGCAAATCAATCTCGAAGGCGTCGTTAAGCAACATCGCCATCTCGATGATGCCCATCGAATTCAGGTACAGGTCCTCGATCAATCGTGAGTCGAGCAGAACCTTTCGCCGCTCCAGTTGAAAATAGCCCGCCAGCAGCACCATGACCTGTTGCTCGATGAAGTACTCGCAATTGCCCGGTATCAGATAGCTCATCGGTTGTTTCTCCAAGGCAGGACGAAGCCGACGGACAGTTCCGCAGGCTTCGTCTCAAAGCAGTAGTGAAAGGGTTCAGGCGGGTGAATCAGAAATGGGCCATGGCCTTCAACATATCGGCGAACTGGTTGATATGGTTGGACAGAACCTTGATGAAGTTGTCGTAGGTAGAGTTGGCACTGGAATACTTCTGCGTGAATTCCTGGAGCTTGTTTTTCAGACGATCGGTCTGAGCGTTGAAACCGGACTGCCAGGCCTGGAAGCTTGCGCTGTCGAGCACGACCTTACCCTGGTCATCGAGGTCAAATTTGTCCAGATCCTCGATCATCTGCTCGAGCGGGCTCAGGTCGATCATCACCGACCATGTTCCATCGGCATTTTCCTTCAGGCTAGTGGCCGGCAACCCCAACGCCTCGCACCAGTTTTTCGCATCCGCCTTGGAGCCGTTGAACAATACGCCGTCCAGATCCGCCATCAGCTCCTGCAGCGCCTTTTTCAGCTCGGCCACATCGAGTTCGATGTCCTTGCCTTCATTGACCGCCGTCATCCACTGCTGGAGTTTGGAGGTAATCTTACTGTTGAACGTGTCGAAAAACGCCGAGTACTTGCGCACGATATTCTGGTGGACACTCAGATAGCCGTCGCCGATCAGATCGATCAACTCGATCAACTGGTCAAAAAACGCCGGCACCTGCACCTGCATCTTGTCCCCCTGCGCACGAATCTCGCCCGGAAGCAGACCACTCAGTTGCTCGATGACCGATGCTTGCCAGGTGGCGATAGCCGCCCTGCCGTCGGTGCCTTCGATCATCGCGGTGGATAACTGTTCAAGGACCTTCTGACGCTGGCCCAGCACCTTCTCGCCGTATTGGCGACTGTTGCTGTTCTCGTCCAGCAGCGCAATCACCTTGCGCATCGTGTCGCCCGACTGCAACAGATCATCCTGCCAGCGCTGGACCTGTTCGACACACGCCAGGTAAGGCGTCAGCTCCGATGCCTCGTGGGGTGATGCGCCCTGCGCTGCTTTCGCCGCCTCCAGCAATTGTCGCGCGCCGTGCAGGTTTTTCGGGCGCAGTCGTTCCAACTGCCCCTGGATGTCTCTCAACACGGCATCCAACGGTTCGTTCGGCGCCGCTACCGGAACCGGCTCTTGCGGCTCAGATGCCGCCTGCACGACGGCAGCATCGATATCCAGGTTGGCAATCGCGGTAGTGGTGTGGTTTGAAATTTCCATCAGGCTCGCACCAGGGCTTCGATGACGCTGTTACGCGACTGGGTGATCTGCTGGATGATGTCCAGCAGCTTCTGCAGCAACGCCGTGTCCCTGGCATCGACCTGGTTTTCTTCATCCGCCAGGCTCTTCTGGACGTTCTGATTGCTCTGCTGCAGGACCTCACGCTCATGTTGAGCGATCTCGTCGAGACGAATGGCCGCGCTCAACACGTTGCTGATGACCATGGCCATCGAATTCATGCTGGTACCCATCGCGATCAATCGATCCGGTCGGCGCGAACCCAACTCACTCAGCCACAGCGCATTCTCCCGACGCTTGCCGGCATCGATGATCCGGTCCTCCAGCCAGCTTCGATAGGCCTGGCGATCTTCCGGCGTGGACACATTCAGCTTGTCGGACTCGCGCAACTGCCGGCGCAGATCGGTTTCCAGGCGCCCGGCGTTCAGGGCTTCACGCTTGTTGCTGACGATATCGGCGTGCTTGCCCTGATAGCTCTTGAGCGTCAGGGCCAGGCCCCCCACCGACAAGGCACCGGCAACCATCGCCCCACCGAGGGCCGCGTACAGGCTGGCATTACCGCCCTCGCGGATCGCCTTGCCCTGCTCTACTGCGGCATTCGCCGCCATCACACTGAAGTGCCCGCGCAACTGGGCGTTGGCCACCCGCGCGATATTCAAGGCGATGATGGCCGTCAGCAGCACGCCGACATGCTGTTCCCAGACCCTCGGGTCAAAGCCCGACGACTCCAATTGCGCATCGCCGGCTTGCCGGGCGACTTCACGCCGCAAAATGTCCAGGTCGGCCTCGCTGAATTCGCTGACATCGGTCAGCCGTTGAAACGCCTGGTCGTCCAGTTGGCCGATCAGGCTGACCAATTCGGCATGCCCGAACGAGCCGAGTGTCCGCAACGTTTCAAGTTGCTGCTCATCTATCTGCCTGGTCAGGGCTGCCACCTGAACGTCGCTGAAACCCAAACCCTCCAACGATCGTTTCAACTCGCCCATGACGCTCGACCGAAGGACACTCAGTTGGGCCACCCGACCGGGCGTGACCTGTCTATCGAGACTGTCCTGCAAAAGCGCGCCCTCCAGAGCAGACTTCGTCAGGGGCGAGGATGGCGTTGCGGGTGACTCGGGCGGGACCACCTCGGCGGTCACGGGTTGCATCAGCGGTCCAGCGGAAATTTCGAGCATGGCGGCTACCTCCGTTCAAAGCCTGATATTGCGGGCGACCTGAAGGGCCGCGCCGTGACGGTGCTGCATATCGCTCATGAAGCGCCTCATCTGCTCGTCCTTGTGCTCGATCAACCGGGCGAATGCCCCCAGCGCTTCCTCGAGGTAGTCCCCCAGCGAGTCGACGATCGCCATGCTGACGCGGATATCGGCCAGATGCTCCGCCCCCTGTTGCTGATGCACGGCGCTCTTGACCTGCAGCCCGGCCTGGCTGGCGGTGCCTGCAGTCTGGACCGTCGCCAGGAGCACTTCGAGGCGGTTCTTCAACTGGCTCAGCGTGACGTCATCGCTGGCGGAGGCCACCAGCCCACGCAATTGTTCAACCAGCCGGGACAGGCCCCTGCCGACGCTGGTGGCCGCCTGTTTGAGCAGTTCCGGCACCAGCCGGGAGAAGGCGTCGCCGAGCTTTTCCATGACTTTGTTCATCACCGTGCCAAGCACCGGCCCTGCCGCCTGGATCCTCACGACCGCCGCCGCGATCACCGTGGCCACGGCGGCAATGGCGCCGATGATCGCACCGGCCATCTTGGCCTTTTCCTCGGCGACGCCCATCGTCATCAGGACCTGGGTGTACATATCGGCCATCACCTTGACCAGCTTCTGGAACACCTCCATCACCGGCTTCATCGCCTTCTCCATGTAGGAGTTTCCGGTCACCTCCTTGACGATCATGTCCGACAGCGAGGCCAGCACCCCGACCACGCCGATCGCCGCCCCGATCAACGCGCCGGCGGCCGGTGCCGCAGCGCCCAGCGTGGCGACGGTACTGACCACCGCCACCACCGCACTGACCGCCAGCACCAGCCAGCCAAGGATCTTGCCGATACAGCCCATGGCCTTCTGGGCCGCCTCGGCCTTGCGTACTTCCTCCTGATATTCCTCGGACTTGATCCGCATGAAATCCTGGCGGGTGGCCTGCATGGTCAGGAACAGCTCCTGGTCGGCCTGCAACTGCCTGTCGGCCGCATCGCCCAGCAGTTCGATCAATCTCGCCATCGCCAGGACCAGCGCTCCGGCGGCGTTCAGGTGTTCCTGGCCTGCCTCGTCGGTGGCCGGGTGCCTGACGGCCAGGTCCTGAATCTGCCTGACCAGCGCTTCGGCCTTGACGGCCGCAACCTTGGCGGTATCGAGCAACCGTACATGGGCCTCTGCGACCGGCCTGAAGCCCTGTTGCAGAGTGTCGACAACGCCCATCGCCCGGTCGCGTCGGGCCAGCGCCCCGGCGTATTCCGGTGACGAGGGATCGAGGGACGCCAGGTGCGACTCAGCGGCTTCCAGCTCGAACTGGGCCTGGTCGAGCCGGGCCTTCAACGCCTCCAACCGCTCCTGGCTGCTATCGACCGCTCCCTGGGCCGCCGCCAGCTCGGCCAACGACTGTGCATAATCGGCCGACAGCCGCTGCAGCGACTGCTGGGAGGCCTGCGCCACGGAACGCAGCAGCGACAGCCGGTTTTTCAGGGTCTCAAGGCTGGTATTGCCCAGCAGTTCGACCAGCGAGGCGATCAAGCGCACGAACTCGCCTTCGGCATTCAGGCGATCTTCTCCCACTCGCGTGGGCGGCACCTGCAGCCTGGGTCGGGCATCGTTCCTGGCTCCGCCGGCAGACTCGTAGTCCACCGACTCCAGACTGGCCAGCAGCTCATGATTGAGCCGCTGGAAATCGTCGGTCCTGGCCGCCTTGCGGGCCGCTTCGGCGTAGGGGCTCGCGTCAGGAACAACCAGGGGAGCGGAGCCCAGAACTCCATTGATATCGGTCATTGCTGATCCTCCGTTGCTCGGCTATCGAGATGACTCAAGGCATCGAGGTAAATCTCGGCCTGCCTGCGCAAGTCATCGTGGGTGACCCGTTCGAGTACATACTCGAAACACAGCCTGGCCTTGCCACCCTGCCCGAGAGCGAGCTGGCACTGGCCGGTGTAGAACATCGGGCGGTAGTCGTCCTTGCTCTGGGCAAAGGCCACGGCATACAGCTCGATGGCTTTGTGGTGGTTGTTCCTGAGCTGATGCACCGCCGCCAGGCCCATCCAGTACTGGCTGTTGTAGAAGTCGTAGATGCACAGGAAATGGAAGAACTTCTCCGCGTCATCCAGTCTCCCCTGCTCGTAGAACTCATAGGCATAGGCATAAAGGCTATCCATCTGCTCGTTGCTGATCCCGCGCACATCCTTGAGCGGCATGCCTTCCAGGACGGCCTGCACCGCCTCGAAAGCCATCTGTTCGTCCTCTCGCGTATCTTTGCGACTCATCGGCCACACTCCTGAAGATGGCGCCAGCCTGATTGACGCCCGCATTGAGCCAAAATCCCCACCCCGCCACCGCCAAAATGCGCTCATGCCGGCCTGTGCGAGTCGAAACCGGTTCAGGCCTGCTCGACCTGTTCAAGCCAGATCAGCAAACGCAGGACCTCCTCGATTTCCTCCAGTTGGATGAAGCTGTAGCGCTGGTGCGTGCGATAGATCCGCCGCGCCAGGCGGATATCACTGACCACCGCAATGCCCATTTCCCGGGCGTAGGCACGCACTGCGAGAGCCCGCTGGTTGGTCTCGATCACACTGACCAGAGGGATGAAGCTGATGTCCGGACGGAAGTAGATGCCGATGGCGATATGCGTCGGGTTGGCGACGATGACCCGCGAACCCCGAATGTCCGAGCGGACCTGCTCGGAAAGCAGCTCAAGGTGCAAGTGACGGCGCTTTTGCTTGATCTGCGGATCGCCGTCCTGTTCCTTGTGTTCGCGCTTGACCGAGTGCAGGTCCATCTTCAGGTCCTTGATATGCAGCCAGTACTCGCACAGGGCATCGAGCAGCACGATCAACGACGCACAGGCCATGAAGGACAACAACAGGGTCAGCAGCATGCGTCCCCATAGCGGGAACAGTTCAAGTGGCTCGACGAACAGTTGGGCGAACAACGCCTGGCGCTCCGAATGCCAGACCATCCAGAGGGCCACAGCGAAGCTGCCCAGGTAAAGCACCGCCTTGATGCTGTCCTTGAGGGTGCGCAGGCTGAACAGCTTCTTGAATCCGTTGAGCGGATTGAGCGCCCCCAGGTTCAATTTCAGGGCCTCGCTGGCCAGGGCGAAACCGCTTTGCAACAGCGCCGGCAGCGCACTGCTCAACACGCAGACCAACGCCAGCGGCAGGATGCACAGCAAGGCCAGCTTGAGCAGTTGCGCGGTATACCCCTGGGTGTCGTCGGCAAGACCGGCAGCGATGATCCGCCGATAGACCTCCATCACTTCCAGCAACGACAATCCGGAAACCAGAAACAGGATCGCGCACAACATCATGCAACTGATGACCAGATCCTTGGCCTTGAAGGTCTGGCCCTTGCGCGCCGAATCACGCAGGCGCTTGGGTGTGGGTTGCTCGGTCTTCGAGGCACTGGAAGACATGTCAATGGCCCCCCGGATCGCCCAGGTGAGTCGTCACCCTGTCCAGCGATTGACTCATGCGCAGGATCTCATCCGGCACATAAGTGCCGAAGTACAGCATCAGCACACCCAGCGCCACCAGGCTCTTGATCGTCAGCGAAACGGAAAAGGCATTCATCTGCGGTGCGTAGCGCGACAACAAGCCCAGCAGCGCCTCACTGATCAGCAGGCTGGCGACCACCGGCGCACTGATGACCAGAATCTTGCCCAGCACATCATCGAGCAGTGCCATCAGCCGCGCCAGATTCACCTGGCAATCCAGACCCGGCGCGCACAACCTGTAGCTATGGGCCACGGTTTCGACCATCAGTCGCAGGCCGCCCCCTTCGAGATACACCGCCGCCGCAAACCACTGGAGAAAGTTCGCCAACTCCGAGGTGTCCACGCCGTTGGCCGGATCGACCGTGCTGCTGAGCAGCGCTCCGCGCTGGTTGTCGATCAGGTTGCCCATGCCGTGCAAGACCCAGAACGGCCAGCACAACAGGCAGCCCAGCAGCGTGCCGATCCCCACTTCACGTATCAGCAGGCCGAAGAAGGCCAGGCTGTCCAGCGCCGGCAGGGCCAGGCCGCTGCTGGGCCAGAACCCCAGGGCCACGATGATGATCACCGCCTGGCGCGGCGGCCCGCTCAGCAACCCACTGTTGAGAAACGGCAGCATGAAAAAGACCGGCGCCAGGCGGGCAAATCCGATGATCGCCGCCGCAAGCCAGCCGTGCAGATCGAAAAACCAGGCTATCGACACGAACGCCTCACCTCAACGCCAGGCGCATGATTTCCCGGCTGAAGCCCAACAGCGTTTCGCCGTACCACCCAGACAACAGGAACAGGCACGCCGCGACCGCCAGCAGCTTGAGGGCGAACGGCAAGGTCTGTTCCTGGAGTTGGGTAACGGTCTGGATCAGGCCAACCACCAGCCCGACCACGGTCGCCACGGCAATCGGCCAGGCGACCATCAGCAGGATCAGGTACAGGGTCTTGTTGCCGGCATACACCAGGTCGCTCATCCGCGGCTCATTCCAGCAACGTCAGGTATTGCCCGACCAGCCCGGTGGACAATAGCGCCCAGCCGTCGAGGGCGACAAACAGCACCAGCTTGATCGGCACCGAGATGATCATCGGGCTCATCATCATCATGCCCAACGCCAGCAGGATGCTGGAGATCACCAGGTCGACGATGACAAAGGGCAGGTACAGATAAAAACCGATCTTGAAGGCGCTCTTGATTTCACTCAGGGCGTAGGCCGGCAGCAAGGCGAACAGCGATGGCTCGATTTGCGCATCGGCCAGTTCCATCGACTCAGCCTCGCCGACCTGCTGGGCACGCTCGAAAAACACCGCCAACTCGGGGTCGGTGTAGCGGCGCAGGTAGTCCTTGTAGCTGCCCAGACCGTTTTCGCTGAACTCGATGAGCGACCCGACACTGTCCAGGCGCACCTGGTGGTCCTGATAGTAGTCATACCCCTGCTGCACCACCGGACTCATCACAAACACGGCCAGTAACAGCGCGATCGCATTAAGGCTCATATTCGACGGCACCTGCTGCAGCCCCAGCGCATTACGCACGATCACGAACACGATGGAGAACTTCAGATAACAGGTGCCTGCCGCCACCAGAAACGGCAGCAACGAGGCAAACGCCAGCAGCGCGATCAGCGAGACATCATTGTTCATCCGGCTGCTCCCGGAAGATCTGCTGCAGCTCCACACCGAGGTTTTCACCCAATTGCACCAACTCACCCCGGGCCAGCGTCCGGCCGTTGGCGCGGATCTCGATAGCGCGCAGCACCGATGAATCAAGTGTCAGTACCTGGCCCTCGATCAATGCCGCCAGCTCGGCCAGGCTGATACGTTGCTCATGCAACACGAACTCCAAGTGCACGGGCAGACTGCCCAGCGCCGCGACAGGCTCGACGTGCGGTGTATCGGACGAAGGGGGTGACAGGGTCATCTGCAGGCCTTGTTCGGTGAAGGTGAATTCGCCGACCGGCTGGCCTGCGAGTTGCCATTGCCGGGTCAAGCGACTGATCCGCAGCACGTCGCCCCTGGCGAGCGGGTGCAGGGCAACCGGCAGTATCCGGCTGTAGCCCAGTGTCAGCCGCAGGGACTGCGGCAGACTCAGCAGCCACGGGCTGCATGACAGGGGTGGCGGCCGACTCTCGGGCAGGCGTAACAGCCACAACGAGCCCCGGGGGGTCGCGATCCTGGGCAAGGGCTGAGCCAGCGCCGACGCGTTGCTCACCGCAACCGATGACAGCCGCTCGTAACCCAGCCCATCCAGCTCGACCTCGAGCGGGCGCGCCAGGGCCTGGAACAGTTCGGCGATCCGCGCAATGGCACAGGGCACCTTCAGCAACGCCTGCAAGGCTGGCAACAGACCGTCGAGCCATTCCCGGGCGTCGACCAGCCCTTGCCAGTCACCGCCTCGGCCCTGGGCGCAAAACTCCAGATAGCCCCCCGCCGGCGGCGGCCGATGCAGATCGACCGGGTAACCCGCTTGTTGCCAGCGCTCGACGACCTGCCTACGCGCATAATCCTGCGGGTCGAGCCGACGCAAGGTCGGGAACGATCGGATCACGATAATCGAACCCCATCATGGCCCGGCGTGGAGAGCGTTGCCCCCTCCAATCGCCAGCCTGGCTTGCGGACCTGTGCGAAGTGTTCTTCGAGTTGCTCGAACACCTGCCTATCGGTCGCACGGATCAACAACCCGCCAGCCCCTGGTCCCTCCCGGCTGATCAGCACCTGGCCCTGGGCACGCTCATTACTGAAGGGCAACTGGAGGAAGTTGCCGTTCGTTTCATCGTCCTGCTCCGCGGATTCGGACGGGGGATGCTCCTGCTGTCCGGAGGTCGCCGCTCGTTCGTCAGCCACCCCCTCAGGCGGAGTGTGCATCGACGGTGCCTGGGGCTCTGGCCTGGTCAGCGTGACGCCGTGAAGCAGTTCGCCGATGCCCCGCAAGGCAGGCTCCTGCAGCCCCTCCGGCGCCGGCCCGGCAGACGCGTCGCCCTGGTTGCCTGCAGGTACCGGCCCATCCGGGCCGGGCGCCAGGGCAACGGGTACCTCCACAACGGGCCCCGGGACACCGCCAGCCCCCCGGTTGCCGGCGGACAGGCCTTCTCCAGCCCACCCCAGGTTCTTCGCGGCCGGCGTGAGAGGGCTGCCGTCACTGACCAGGGCGTCCGCCTCGGGGCTCATCGCCAAGTTCAGTTCAGCGCTCACTCCAGCTCTGTCACCCGTCGCCAGGTGCTTGCCCGCCTGGGCCAGCATCAACGCCTGCGGGTACGCCTGCTTGTCCCGTGGACGAGCCAGCCCGGACAGTGGCTCAAACACCGCAAGCAGCAGGGCAACCCCTTCGGGTATCGTTTCCTCGTCGAGACCGTGCCTGCCGAGGTCGATCCATTGCGGCCCATCCATCTCGTCCGGAGCGGGCACGACGGCAGGCCACACAGGCGAAATGCCGTTCATCGCTTACCTCCAATCAGTTCATCGATTTCACATTCATCGCGGCGCAATCGCTCAAGCCGCAGTTGTCGGCTCAAGCGCTGGCGCACGGCGGCGTATCGGGACTGCCTGCGTTGCAGGCTTTCCAGCTCCTGCTGCCGTTGCCCTGCTTCCTGCTCCAGTTGCACTTGCTGCTCACGCAGGGGTTGGCGCTCCAGCAGCAGGATCTGGATCTGCCGGCGAATCACCGCCTGACGCCGCAATGTCTCCAGCAACTGCCAGTGATCGAGCACGCGATTCATCACCCGATGGCTGTCGAGCAGCGCCCGCAGCGATTGCTCCTGCTGATCCAACGCCGACCACTCGCACAGCAACTGCGCCCGCCGCTGCCTGAGCCGCAGCAGCGTCACCTCGTGCCGACGCAGGCGCCAGTTGCCGACACCCAGCAGTCGATCGATCTCAGCCAATGAGTTCATGCAGACTCCGCAGGGTTTCGTCCGGCTGGCTCGGTTCGGCAGCGGCCTGACGCAACCAGGCCTGCAAGCCATCCCGACAGGCGATGGCATGATCATTGGCCGCATCGGCGCCCGGGCTGTACTCGCCCAGATCAAGAAACACCTGCAAGGCTTCCAGCCGCGCCAACACTTCGCGGGTCGCGATCGCCAGGCGTTGCGTCAGCTCACTCGTCACCTGGGGCGCGACCCGGCTGGCACTGCGCAACACATCGATTGCCGGGAAATGGCCCTTGGCGGCCAGGCTGCGACTCAGATAGACATGGCCGTCGAGGATCGAACGGATCTCTTCGGCGATCGGATCGGGCTCATCATCACTTTCCAGCAACACGGTGTAGAAAGCCGTGATGCTGCCCCGCGCCGTGTGCCCCGGGCGCTCGAGCAGGCGCGGCAAGGCGTCGAATACCGAGGCCGGATAACCCCGTCGCGCCGGCATCTCGCCCGCTGCCAGGGCCAGGTCGCGACGAGCACGGGCATAACGCGTCAGCGAGTCGAGCAGCAGCACCACACAGTGCCCCTGGTCGCGAAAATACTCGGCGACCGCCGTCGCCTGCAGCGCCGCGTTGCTACGGTCGACCGAGGACAGGTCGGAGGTCGCGTAGACCACCACGCAACGCGCACGCTTGTGGCTGTGGCGCAGGTGCTCGATGAACTCGGTCACCTCGCGCCCACGCTCGCCAATCAGACCGATGACAAACACATCGGCCTCGGTATGGCTGATCAGCATGTTGATCAGCGAGGTCTTGCCGGAACCGGCGGCGGCGAAGATACCCAGGCGCTGGCCGATGCCGCAGGTCAACAGACCATCGATAGCGCGGATGCCAGTCATCAGCGGTTCGTTCACCGGCCGCCGCTGCTGGTAAGAAGGCGGATCGGCATCCACCGGATAATCCCGGCCAGCGAACCCCGCCGCCGGGGCCAGGCGCTCGACGATAGTGCCGCGCGCGTCGAGCACACTGCCCAGCATCGCAGCGCTGCAGTACAGCCTTAGCGTCGAGCCGGTCGGCACGATCATCGACTCGCGCGACAGCCCGCGGGCTTCGCCCAGCAGGCTGAGCACCACCACATCGGGCTTGAAGCCAATCACCTGGGCCCTGGCCAGCAACTCGGTCGAAGCCCAGTGCCTTCGCACCTCGCAGACTTCGCCGATGGAGACCCCACGCAACGCCGCCTCGATCAGCGGACCACTGAGCCGCCGTGGATGAGCGCCCCGGCGTTCGAGCCGCAAGGCATTCATTGGCGAATGATGCGGCATAGTTCTTCGGTGTCCTGCATGAACCCGTCGATCGCTTCGGCAAAAGACCGGTCGCTGCTCAGCGCCGGCTCGCCGAGCATCAACCGGGCCTCGAACTGCCCATCGACCTCGAACAACTGCAACTGCCCGCTGCGGGCATCGGCGTTACCCTTGAACAGATAACGCAACAGCGCTTCGGCACTGTAGGCAAAAATTGCCGGGGTCATCTGTGCCAAGACGCTCCACAGCCAGATGTCGCCGTCGATGACATCGACGCAGATGTTGGGCTGCTCCTTCATCTCCATCTCGATGGTACTGTGGCTATCGAACCGTCCCAGTTGCGCATCCGTGCAACCGCTGTACAACAGCGCGGCCCGCAGGCGTTCGGCGATATCCATATTCTGCATGGGTACTTTTCCTTCAGAGGGTCTTGATGACATTTACGGAAATGGTCTCGCTGATCTCGCCGAAGGACATCACGTCCAGCTCGCGAAATCGTCCTTCGACCAGCTTTTTGATATAGCGCCGCACGTCCACCGAACAGAGCAGCACCAGATCCTTCTGCGGCACATGCAGGCCCTCAAGGCCCAGGCTCAGCCGATCGATCAGGTCCTCCGACTGCGCGGGCTCCAGGTTCAGAAAGCTGCCGCCGGAGGTCTGGCGGATACCGTTGCGCACCACTTCCTCGAACTCCGGCGACAGCAGCAGCACACGCAGGTCGTTGCCATGGGCAAACTTGTTGCTGATGTAGCGGCCCAAGCCACCGCGCACATGCTCGACCAGGGTGATGCTGTCCTTCTCCCTGGAAGCCCAGTGCGCCAGGGACTCGAGAATCAGCTTCATGTTGCGCACCGAGATCCGCTCACCGACCAGGCGCTGCAGGATCTCGGCAATCTTCTGCACGGTGACGTGGCGGTAGACTTCCTTGAGCAGGTCCGGGTAGCGCCCTTCCATTTCGTCCAGCAGCGCCTTGGTTTCCTGCACCCCGAAGAACTCGTTGATATTGCGCGCCAGCAAGGTCACCAGGCAGCGGTAGCACTCGTCATGGGCCGCCCGCAGTTGATAACCCAACTCCGTCGCGGTGCCCTTGACCGAGGCGGCGACCCAGATGCTTTCCAGGTTGTTGCTGTCGCGCCCACGCACCAGCGGCAGGCCCATGGCCGCCAGCTCTGGCGAGTAGTCGAGTACCCGCCAGTGCTCGAAGTGGATATCGAACTGGTCGGCACGTACTTCGTTGATCAGCACCGCGACCTGATGGCCGGGCAGCGCCTCGGAGGCACGCAGTTGCGGTAGCGGGATCTTCAAGCCGTAGTCGACGAAGAACTGGTTGCGAAAGCGTTCGGCGAGCTTGGCGTCAAGCAGCGCCTCCAGCCTTGACGAGGGAACCAGCAGCATCAGCGCCACCGTCTCGGTCGCAATGTCGTCGAGACTGCCCTGCAGCCCCAGTTCACCGACCTGCTCAACCTCGACCGGCGCCTGCGGCTCACCTGGACGAGAGTCGCCCGAATCCACCCGCTGCTGGCGCCAGCGCAGGAACACCACCAGCGCCAGCACCCCGGCAATGACCACGAAGGTGGCCAGCGGAAAGCCCGGCAGCGCCCCGACCGCCAGCGCCAGCAACGCAGTCACCCCGATCACGAAAGGATTGGCGAACATCTGCGCGAGCATGTTGCGTCCCAGGTTGGCTTCGTCGCCATTGACCCGGGTGACGATGAAACCGGCACCGATGGCAATCAGCAGCGCCGGGATCTGCGCCACCAGTCCGTCACCGATGGTCAGCAGGGTGTAGATCGACAAGGCGGCGCCGAAGTCCATGCCCAGTTGTCCGACGCCAATGGCGATACCGCCGAGAAAATTGACGAAGATGATGATGATCCCGGCAATCGCATCGCCCTTGATGAACTTCATCGCCCCATCGAAGGAACCGTAGAGCTGGCTTTCGCGCTCCAGCACATTGCGTTTCTCGCGGGCCTGGGCCGCGTCGATGGCGCCGGCCTTGAGGTCACCGTCGATACTCATCTGCTTGCCCGGCATACCGTCGAGGGAAAACCGTGCCGCCACCTCGGCCACCCGTTCCGAGCCCTTGGTGATCACGATGAACTGCACCACGGTGACAATCGCGAAGATCACGAACCCCACCACCAGGTTCTCGCCGATCACGAACTCGCCGAATGAGGCGATGATGTCACCGGCATCCGCCTGGGTCAGGATCAGCCGGCTGGTACTGATCGAGAGCGCCAGACGGAACAGCGTGGTCAACAGCAACAGGGCCGGAAAGGTGGAAAAACCGAGGATACGTTCGATGTAGAACGAACCCATGAAAATCAGCAGGGAAATGACAATGTTCAGCCCGATCAGGAAATCCACCAGGGGCGTCGGCAAGGG
The DNA here is from genome assembly GCF_900105475.1 of Pseudomonas asplenii. Taxonomy (NCBI): domain Bacteria; kingdom Pseudomonadati; phylum Pseudomonadota; class Gammaproteobacteria; order Pseudomonadales; family Pseudomonadaceae; genus Pseudomonas; species Pseudomonas asplenii. Next base: position 6,393,252 of record NZ_LT629777.1, read on the forward strand.
AATGATCAGCATCGCGATGATCATCACCATCAACGACAGGATCAGCAGTTCGGGACGGGCCGCTACGGCGCGCAGGAATCGATTGGATAGGGCCATCTAGTCACCTGCACCGTCGAGGGACACGGCACCTTGCCGGCGCTCGATCCGCTCATGGGCCAGGGCTATGTCGGCGAGCGCGACGAACTGCCCGGCCAATCGCGACAAGGCATCGTCGTCGGCAAAAAGCTCGTGGGGCAGTTGCAGGCAGGCGCGGCGGACCACCTGCAGCAGTGCCGAACGCTGGCAGTGCAAGGCCAGCAACACCCGCTCGCCGAGCACCCCGGCCAACAGCGAGTCGAGTTCATCGGGGTATCTGAGCACACCGAAGAAAAACACCAGCCAATCGGACTCCTCGCCGTTGTACTGGCGCATGAATTCATCCGCCAACATCCCGCCGACAAACGCCGAATCGGCCGAACGCAGGCGTTTCAGGTCAGCGAGCCGGGCCAGCAGCGGCCCGAACTCACGACGCGAACAACTGGGATCCTGGGCAGCGATATCCGTCAGCAGCGCGGCCTCGATAAAGGCCAGTACCGTGGCGCGCCTTGCGGCGCCGAACAGTGCCACCCAATCTTCATAACAACAGGCGGCGCCGACCTCGCTTTCCAGATAATCGCGATAGGCTTCACGCAACAACCCCGCCCGCAGAGCCATCGCCCGACCGAACAGCCGGGCTTTCAGGGCACTGTTGATGCCGGCCTTGAGCCGTCGGGGCGATGCTTGGGCTACCACTGTCTCCAACAGCCGCTCCAGGCGCTGGCGGGCATCGGCCGACAACTGGCCGCGCCGCAGCAGCTCGCGCAGCACCAGCACCAGATCGCTGTCATCGGGAAACAGCCCTCGAGCCGCCTGCAACAGCCATTCGACGGGTTTGTCGGCGACCCGTGCCAATGCCAGCACCTGCTGCGCCTTGGGCAGCGCATCGTCGTCGAGCACGGCCTCGAAACTCTCCGGGCAACTGTCGGCCTTGAGTTCGAAATGCCGACGATGACGAAAGCGGGTCAGGGCCGCCGACATCTCGTCGCTGTTCTGGATAAAACGTTGCAACAACGCCACCGGGCTGGAGTCCTGATCAGTCGACTCGACCTCGGCTTGTGCCTGCGCATCCTGCCGGGCGGCGTCGAGACGGGCCATGAAGGCGCGGCTCGTGGCGGAATTGATCGATACCATCAGCCATCCACCGCACGCATGAAGGCGCGGCGCACCGCTTCCTGCTGCTCGGCACTCATCAGGCCCTTGCCCAGTTCCTCGGTGCTCTCCTGCAAGGCGCCAAGAATCTCCCGGGGCTGGATCAGAAACACCCGGGCGGTGTTCGCCGAACTGTTGATCCGGTAGCGAAACAAGCCGCCAATCAACGGAATCGAACCGAGCAACGGGATGCGTGCGACCTGCTCGCGGTAATCGTCACGGGTGAAACCGCCCACCAGCAGGCTCTTACCCTGGGGCACCCGGGCCACCGTATTGATCCGGGTCCGCCCGACCACCGGCAGCGCCGTCCCCTCGTGTTCGCCACGCTCGACCTCACTGCCGTCCTCGATGTTCAACGACATCTCGATTTCATCGGCGATGGCGAAACGCGGCAGCACGCTGACCAGGGTGCCGTAGGTCACGCTCTGCAGATCGACACTGCGCTCGCCGAGCAATTGGGTGTAGAAGGTGCGATTGTTGTCGAACAGCGCCGGTACATTCTCCTGGGTCAGGATCACCGGCCGCGCCACCACATTGGCGCGGTTCTTCCGGGCCAGGGCCATGACCCGGGCCATGAAGGAAATGCCATCCAGGGTGGTCACCGAACCCGCGTTGAGCGATAGCTCCAGTTGCGAGCCGACCTTGAGCCCGCCTTGCCAGCTCACTCCGAGCTGATTCAGTTCGTCCTGATTCAGGTCGATGATCCACAGCGACAACTCGACATGACGCTTGGGCACATCCAGCGCCGCCACCAGGTTCTCGATGAAACGCACCTGCTCGGGCAGGCCCTTGACCAGCAGGCTGTTGGTATCCGGGTACGCCACCACGCGGATGTTCCCGGCGGCAGCCTCGCGGGCCAGAACCCGCGGGGCGGTGGGATCATCCGGGGAAATCGGCGTCGCCAGTCCTTCGAGGGGGAACTGCGGCATGCGCAAGGGGCTGCCGCTCACCGTCTTGACCTCGACCTGCGGCTCGACCCCACCCGGCTCGCCCTTGAGCAGGCTCTCGATCACCGTCGCCATCCCGGGAATCGAGATTTTGCGATCGCGCTGTTCGTACTCGCGGTCACCCACGAAGGTATTGAGCAGGTGGATCACACCAATCCGCTGCTGGCCGAGCAGCAGTTCCGAAGGTCGGTTGTCCATCAGTTGCGCCGCCTGCATGACCAGGTCGACATAGATCGGCGGGCCGGAGACATAGAATGTCCGACGCCCGTCATTGCGCAGCGGATAACGCGAGTCTTCGAGGCCAGACTGACGCAGGAACTGCTTGAGGGTATCGACACTGATCACCCGCAACGCGACCACCGAGCTTTTCACCTCGGATGCGTCATACAGATAGATGGCCTGTCCGTCGCTGTACCAGATCAGCCCCAACTGGGCGACGATACGATCGAACGTCTGGCGGGCCGAATGCAGCGGGAATTCACCGCTGATCCGCTTGCCGGCCGCCACCTTGCTGACGATGATCGGTTTGCCCAACGGCGCCGACAAGGCCGAAAAGAAGCTGCGCAGGCCTTCCTCGCGGGCCACGTAGTCGCCGCTCTTGCCTAGGGCGGCACTGACGCCTCCGCCCGGAGGACAGAGCAGCAGCACTGCGCAAAGCACGCGCCGCAGCGCTCGCAGCCAGCACGGTGTCAATCGGGTTGCTCCACGAGATCGAGCAGCCGACTCGGAGCGACGCCAAGCAACTCGCGCACTTCCTTGGAAAAATGCGACGACGATGCATACCCGTATTCCAGCGCCACATCGGTCAGCGAGCCGCCGCCACGGATCATCCGCAGGAGCGCCTTGGCCGCGCGCCAGTCACGCAGTTCCGGCTTGGCCGCGCCGCCCAGTGCCTGGTGGCACAGGCGCCGAAAATGCGAGACCGAAACGCCATAGCGCCGTGCCAGACCGATCAGTTTTTCGCTGGCGGTACCCTGCTCCAGTAGAAACCGCACCAGCCAGTAACTCGCACTCTGACGCAGCACGCTGGCAAACAATTGATAGCCGGGATCGTCACGCAGGGCCTGTTCGATATACCAACGTTCCAGGGTGGCCCGGCTGCGGCTCACGACGAACGGCATCGGCAAGGCGGCCCAGGGTTGCGCGCAGGCGCGGTCACGTTCGAAGGCAACGCCCATGTCGATGAATACCTGCAGCTTCATCAGGCAGGTACCGGGCAACGCCGCACTGCTCCAATCGCCGGAAACCACCCTCAGCGCACTGCGCCCTACCACCAGCCCCTGCCAGTCGGACGGCAGGTAGCAACCGACCCTCAGCTCATCGCAAGCCAGGCATACACCGTCAGCGCCAGCCCGCACGAACGATACTCGCTGCGCGGAGAGCCCTCCGGGACACATCATCGCGAAGCGTTCGTCAGCCTGCACTCTGCATCCACCTGTCTGTCGATCAACCAGCGGCGATGATGGGCCGGTTTGCGTGCCAGATCATGATGAGAAGCTGATGGCCGCCCAGGACTGCCGGCGACAGTGGCATATGCCTTGCTAGAAACCTGCAAACCCTGGCCAACGGCGGCCGGGCTGCAAGGACAAAGACGTCGTAACCCGCCAGAGCCCAAGGTGCTGGTCGGGTACGGCGTTTTTTATGACAGAGTGAAAAGCCGATGAACGAACTTCCCGTCTCCCCCCTCGCCTGGGTCAACGGCAGCGATGCGCCGGAAAAGCCCAGCCTGGACCTCGGCTTCATGCCCCTGAGCGACTGCGCCTCGCTGGTGGTCGCCGCCACCCAGGGGTTTGCCCAGCCATACGGCCTGACCCTGAACCTCAAGCGCCAACCCTCCTGGGCCAGTCTGCGCGACAAGCTGGTCAGCGGCGAACTGGATGCCGCCCACAGCCTGTACGGCATGATCTATGCGGTGCACCTGGGCATCGGCGGCAGTCCGGCCACCGACATGGCGGTGCTGATGGGGCTGAACCAGAACGGCCAGAGCATCAACCTGTCGCCAGCCCTGCAGAAAGCCGGAGTGACCAGCCCTGAAGCACTGGACCGGCATGCGCACCAGAAAGGCGCAAGGCTGACCTTCGCCCAGACGTTCCCCACCGGCACCCACGCCATGTGGTTGTATTACTGGCTGGCCAGCCAGGGCATTCACCCCTTGCGCGACGTCAACAGTGTGGTGGTGCCGCCACCGCAAATGATCGCGCACCTGCAGGCCGGACGGATCGACGGTTTCTGCGTCGGCGAGCCCTGGAGCGACAGCGCGGTCAGGCAGGGACTGGGCTTTACCCTCACCACCAGCCAGGCGATCTGGCCCGATCACCCGGAAAAGGTGCTGGGCTGTACCCGCGCGTTCGTCGAACAGTACCCCAATACCGCGCGAGCCCTGGTGATGGCGGTTCTCGAAGCCAGCCGGTTCATCGAACAGAGCCCGGAAAACCGCCGCAGTACCGCACAATTGCTCAGTGGCGGCGACTATCTCGATGCGCCGCTGGAGCATATCCAGCCACGCCTGCTCGGCCACTACGAAGACGGCCTCGGCCAGCACTGGCAGGACCCGCACGCCTTGCGTTTCCACAATGCCGGCGCGGTGAACCTGCCCTACCTGTCCGACGGCATGTGGTTCATGACCCAGTTCCGCCGCTGGGGGCTGCTGCGCGAGGACCCCGATTACCTCGGCGTGGCCCGTCAGGTGCAACAACTGGCCCTCTATCGCCAGGCCGCCGACGCACTGGGCATCGAGCACGGTGCCGAGATGCGCAGCAGCCAACTGATCGATGGTCAGGTCTGGGATGGTACCGACCCGGTGTCCTACGCCCATGGTTTTCGCCTGCATGCCATGAGCGACGCGCCAAACGCGCTCGCGCGTCACTGACCGGAGGCCTGGACATGCTGCGTATCCTGCTGATCAACGATACCGCGAAAAAAGTCGGACGGCTCAAGGCCGCCCTGGTCGAGGCCGGTTTCGATGTCATCGACGAATCGGGGTTGACCATCGACCTGCCCGCACGGGTCGAAAGCGTACGCCCGGATGTGATCCTGATCGACACCGAATCGCCCAGCCGCGATGTGCTGGAACAGGTGGTGCTGGTCAGTCGCGACCAACCCCACCCCATCGTGATGTTCACCGACGAACACGACCCGGATGTGATGCGCCAGGCGATCAGGTCCGGTGTCAGCGCCTATATCGTCGAAGGCATCCAGGCCCAGCGCCTGCAGCCGATCCTCGACGTGGCCATGGCCCGTTTCGAGAGCGACCAGGCGTTGCGTGCCCAATTGCAGGCACGCGACCAGCAGTTGGCCGAACGCAAACGCATCGAACAGGCCAAGGGCCTGTTGATGAAAATGAAGAATTGCAAGGAAGAGGAGGCCTACACCCTGATGCGGCGCCAGGCCATGAGCCGCCAGCAGAAGCTGATCCAGGTCGCCGAACAGATCATTGCCATGAGCGAACTGCTCGGCTGACGCGCCCGTCTGGTCAACCACTCTGGCCCGGCTCTTGCTTATTCATGCTTGCAGGTAACCAACGGCGGTTGCCCCACTTTACGACAAAGACGTCGCCTCCCCTTCGCGCAAGCGCAGCGGGTAGCGACGTCTTTTGCGTTTTGGTCCCGTGAATGCGGGCCGGTGGTGCAGCCGTGCCGGCGCACCACTCGAGAGCCCCCTTGCGATAGCCCCCTTGAGACTCTTACCGCTGAGGTGCGTGATGAATACAAGCTTCTGGAAGTCCGGCCATACCCCGACCCTGTTTTCAGCCTTTCTGTATTTCGACCTGAGTTTCATGGTCTGGTACCTGCTCGGCCCTCTGGCAGTGCAGATTGCCGCCGACCTGCACCTGACCACCCAGCAACGCGGGCTGGTGGTGGCCACGCCGATCCTGGCCGGTGCCGTGCTGCGTTTCCTGATGGGCATGCTGGCAGACCGGCTGTCGCCCAAGACCGCCGGCATCATCGGCCAGGTCTGCGTGATCGGCGCATTGTTCGGTGCCTGGCAATTGGGTATCCACAGTTATGAACAGGCGCTGCTGCTCGGGTTGTTCCTCGGCATGGCCGGCGCCTCGTTCGCCGTTGCCCTGCCGCTGGCCTCGCAATGGTATCCGCCACAGCATCAGGGCAAGGCCATGGGCATCGCCGGTGCCGGTAACTCGGGCACCGTGTTTGCCGCACTGATCGCACCGCTGCTGGCGGCCTCGTTCGGCTGGAGCAACGTGTTCGGTTTCGCCCTGATTCCGCTGATCATCACCCTGCTGGTATTTGTCCTGCTGGCCCGCAACGCGCCGCAACGACCCAAGGCCAAGTCCATGGCTGACTACATGAAAGCCCTGGGTGATCGCGACAGCTGGTGGTTCATGTTTTTCTACAGCGTGACCTTTGGCGGTTTTATCGGCCTGGCCAGCGCACTGCCCGGCTACTTCAATGACCAGTACAGCCTGAGCCCGGTGACCGCCGGCTACTACACCGCCGCCTGTGTGTTCGGCGGCAGCCTGATGCGCCCGCTGGGCGGTGCCCTGGCTGACCGCTTCGGTGGCATCCGGACGCTGCTGGGCATGTATACCGTGGCGACGATCTGCATCGCCGCCGTCGGCTTCAACCTGCCCAGTTCCTATGCGGCCCTGGCGCTGTTCGTCATGGCGATGCTCGGCCTCGGCGCTGGCAACGGCGCGGTGTTCCAATTGGTGCCGCAACGTTTCCGTCTGGAAATCGGCGTGATGACCGGCTTGATCGGCATGGCCGGCGGCATCGGCGGTTTTGCCCTGGCGGCCGGCATGGGCGCGATCAAGCAGAGCACCGGCAGCTATCAGGTGGCCTTGTGGCTGTTCGCCAGCCTGGGCGTTCTCGCCTGGTTCGGCCTGCACGGCGTCAAGCGCCGCTGGCGGACCACCTGGGGCTCGGCAGCCGTGACCGCGGCGCGGGTCTGAGCCGCCGTGGAGCTGCAACTGAACTTCGCCCAGGCCAGTGCCACCGGCCCCCGCGCGGAAAACCAGGACGCCATGCGCCTGGTCACGCCCACGCCGGAGTTGGCGGCCAGCAAAGGCTACCTGTTCGCTATCGCCGACGGGGTCAGCCAGTGTGCCGATGGCGCGCTGGCAGCGCAGGCGACCTTGCAGGCACTGGCCCTCGACTATTACGCCACGCCGCCCACCTGGGGCGTGGCCCAGGCGCTGGACCGGCTGTTGCTGGCGCAGAATCGCTGGCTACAGGCCAACGGCGGCGGGCAACCGCTGCTGACCACCCTCAGCGCCGTGGTGTTACGCGGTCGGCGTTTCACGCTGGCCCACGTCGGCGATTGCCGGGTGTATCGCTGGCACGCCGACCAGTTGCAGCGAATCAGTCAGGACCATGTCTGGGAACAGCCGGACATGCAACACGTACTCAAGCGCGCGCTGGGACTGGACCAGCATCTGGTGGTCGATTACCTCGACGGCGAGCTGCGCCAGGGCGAAAGCTTCGTGCTGCTCAGCGACGGCGTCTGGGCCACACTGGGCGATGCGGCGATTGCAGCGATCCTGCGCGAACAGCCACAGCCCGACGATGCGGTCGCCACGCTGGTCAATGCCGCGCATCTGGCCGGCAGCCAGGATAACGCCAGTGCCTTGCTGGTCAGGGTCGAGCAGCCCGGGGAAAACAGCCTCGGCGACACCTTGCTCCAGTTGCAGCAATGGCCGCTGCCGCCGCTGCTCAAGCCTGGCCAGTGGTTCGAGGGTTGGCAGGTCGAATGCATTCTGGGGCAGAGCCGCCAATCATTGCTCTACCGGGTCCGGGACGCGCAACAGCAAGCCTGGTTGCTCAAGACCCTCCCGCCCAGCCGCCATGATGAACCGGAGGCCGGCCAGGGCCTGCTGCTGGAAGAGTGGTTCCTGCGCCGGGTCGCCGGGCGCTGCTTTCCCGAAGTGCACCCTGCGACGCAGCGCCAGCACCTGTATTACCTGATGCGCGAATACCCGGGACAGACACTCGCCGAACTGTTCCAGCAGGAGGGCCCCTTGCCGCTGGCGCAGTGGCAGGAACTGGCAAGACGCACCCTGCAGGCGGTGGGCATGCTGCACCGGCGCAACATCCTGCACCGCGATATCAAGCCGGAAAATCTGCACCTGGGTGCCGATGGTGAGTTGCGTCTGCTGGATTTCGGCCTGGCCTATTGTCCGGGCCTGAGCGAAAAGCCCAGTCATGAACTCCCCGGAACACCCGGCTACATCGCTCCGGAAGCGTTCGAGGGACAACCGCCGCAGGTTCGCCAGGACCTCTACAGCGTCGGTGTCAGCCTGTTCTACCTGCTGACCGGACACTATCCGCACGGCGAAATCGAGGCGTTCCAACGCCCGCGTTTTGGTCCACCGGTCAATGCCGGACGTTATCGCCCGGATCTTCCCGACTGGCTGGCCCACAGTCTGGAGCAGGCCATCGCAGTCGATCCCGGACAACGCTACGAGACCGCCGAACAATGGTTGCTGGTGCTGGAAAAGGCCGAACGCAACGTACTGAGCGTTCGCCCCCGGCCCTTGCTGGAACGCGAACCACTGAAAGTCTGGCGCACGGTGGCGCTGCTGTCGCTGCTGGTCAACCTTGGCCTGTTACTCTGGGCACTGAAAGGCTGAGCGACAGGTTCTGAACAAATCGCAGGCAAAGAAAAGCCCGGCCTGAGCCGGGCTTTTCCATGCGACCAGGCTAATTACTTAGCTTGGGCTTCAACGGACGCTTCTACGCGACGGTTGATAGCGCGACCTGCTTCAGTAGCGTTGTCAGCCACTGGACGGGTTTTGCCGTAGCCAACCGACTGGATGCGGTTAGGAGCGATACCGTCCTTGACCAGAACTTGTTTCACAGCGTCAGCACGACGCTGGGACAGCTTCTGGTTGTAAGCGTCGGTACCAACGCTGTCGGTGTGACCCGAAACCACGGTGGTGGTTTGTGGGTACTGCTTCATGAAGTCAGCCAGGTTCTTCACGTCGCCGTAGCTGTTAGGCTTGACCACAGCCTTGTTGAAGTCGAACTTCACGTCCAGCTCAACTTTAACCACTTCAGCTACTGGAGCTTCTGGAGCCGGAGCTGGCTCTTGAGCAACTGGAGCTGGAGCAGGTGCTGGAGCAACCTTGCCACCGCTGCCACCGAAGTTCACACCCAGGCCTACCAGAGCAGCGTAGTCCCACTTGCCGTTGTCCAGCTTGTAGTCAGCTTCAACGCCGGCACGAGCGTACAGGTTGTCGGTGATGTACCACTTGGCGCCAGCGCCGGTGGTCAGGAAAGTCGACTGATCACGACCAGTGTGGCCATCAGCAGCAACGTTGGTCAGGCTGCCGTGAGCAACACCGCCTTCAACGTATGGACGGATTGCATCGCCAACGGTACCGAAGTGGTACTGACCTTTCAGGCCGAACTTGTCACCACCCAGCTTCTGGCTGCCGGTGCCGTCGTTCGAACGGGTGTAGTTGGTTTTGTCGTAGGTCAGGTTGACCGATACGTCGTCAGTGATGAAGTAGCCCAGCGAAGCGCCTGGGTTGTAACCGTCTTCAACGTGCTTGACGCTGTCGTTGTACTGCTTTTTGTAGAACACTTCACCCTCGACCGCGCCTTGGCCTTGTGCCAGAGCGCCGAACGAAGTTGCGGCTACAAGTGTACCAACGGCAATGCCCAAGGTGTTTTTCAGTTTCATCCGTTAAATCCCCATCTGGTGATTGTGAATCAGTCCCCAAACCGGGGGACAACTCGGCGACAAGTCTAGCAGAACTTGTCTGAACGTAAGAGGTATTTGCGTCGAACTAAGTTTCAGCAATGCCCGCAAATTTCTCACGCAATTTATCAAGCGCTCTTTTGTAGCGCATTTTCGTAGCACTCAGGCCCATGTGCATGATGTCGGCGATCTCCTGGAATTCCAGCTCTGCGACAAAACGTAGCACCAGAATCTCCCGATCGATCGGATTCACATGCACCAGCCAGCGGTCAAGCCCACCCTTTTCTTCGGGTGCCGGTGTCTTCTCCTCGGACGCCTCCTCGAGTGGATCGAGACTCAAGGCATCCATGAGACGACGCTTGCGCCGTTCTTTGCGGTACTGCGTGATGCATTCGTTGTAGGTGATGCTGTACAGCCAGGTCTTGAACTTCGATTTACCCTCAAAGTTCTTGAGGCCATACAAGACCTTCAACATCACTTCCTGACAGACATCGTCCGCATCACGATCGTTCCCTAAATACCTTGAACAAACGCTGAACAAAGTTCGTTGATAGCGACGCATCAACTCTTCGTAGGCGCGAGTCACGTGAAACAGCTCCGCATGCGAACGCGCCACCAGCTCCTCATCGGTGAGCTCGCGGGGGTCATAGCGCATGGATAGCGATTGGGTTTTATTCAAAACGAGTCGTGCCGACAGTCAGGTCAATGTCCGCCGCGGCCCCAGGCTGGGGGCTTTTTGCGGCGGCATACATTAGCAGGGTTTGCCGGGTTAGCGGCTACTCACATGCTGTTCCAGCAGGATCCGATTGGAGAGAGAGACTAGCTCACCCTCGTCGGTCAGCAGTGTGGTTTTAACCGTGCCGATCTCTTCGATCTGACCTTCGACCTCGCCAACTCGCACTTGTTGCCCAACCTGGTACAACTCACGCACATAAATTCCCGCCAGAATCTGTCCGGCAATTTCCTTGCTTCCAAGGCCCATGGCCAATGCAACGGCCAGACCAACGGTAATCAGAACGATCACGATCACATGGTTCAGCAGGTCGGTCTTGACCTCCAACTGACTGATCGCCACCGAAATACTGATGATCACCACCAACCCCTGGGCTACCCGTCCCAGGCCGCTGGCATAATCCAGGCCCACGCCCTCGGCGGCGCCACGCACCAGGCCATTGACCAGTTGCGCCAGCAGCATGCCGACCAGCAGCACCAGCGCCGCGCCGAACACCTTGGGCAGATACAGCGCCAACATGTCGAGCGTCGCGGAGACACGCTCCAGCCCCAGCGATTGCGCAGCCGAAACCAGGAATACCAGGAGGATGAACCAGTAGACGATCTTGCCGATCAGCGTCGAGATCGGCACCTGCATGCCGGCCCGGCTGAGCAGCTTGGTCAGTCCGGTACCGGCCATCAGGCGGTCCAGCCCCAGCTTGGCGAGCAATTTGGACAACAGGGTATCGAGCAGCTTCGCCACGACGAAGCCCAGCAGCACCACAACCAGAGCACCAAACAGGTTCGGGATGAAGTTCGCAACCTTCGTCCACAACGCTGTCATCGCTGTCACCAGACTCCGAGTCCAGAGATCAAGTTCCATATTCAATCAGCCTTATCCGCACTGCGACTAGTAGGGGTACGACGAGAAACCGGCATCACGTGGGCCGATCCATTGTTCAGGGCAATCATCAGCGCTTGCAACCAACGCCCCAGCAGACTGAAGAGATCGCCCGCGCCAACTTGGCGGTTGGCGGTTTTCAGCACACGCCCAAGGCACGCATCGTCATCACGTGGAGTGGACGGCGAAGCATTGAGCATGTCACGCAGAGACTGTTCAAACGGATCGTGCATATGCACCTCTCGGACTGTCTTGAAAAGACGCGATCGGGATTTTCCGGGTCACATGCAACATCCTTCAGAACCAGCGCAAACGACGAAACAACCACCATTGCCCAAACGCCACGCCGACGATCAGCAGGCAGGCGATGATAAAACCATAGGGGTCCTGGGACCCTGGAATCCCACCGACGTTGATCCCCAGAAGACCGGTGAGAAAACTCATCGGCAGGAAGATCCCGGTGATGATCCCGAAGCGGTACATGATCTTGTTCATGTGCTGGTTCAGACGCCGGTCTTCGGCCTCAAGCAGCAGCCCCACGCGCTCGCGGGTCAATTCGAGCTCTTCGAGATAGCGGGTCAGACTGTTGTTCAATTCGTTCCAGTAGTCGGCATCGTCGCTGGCAAACCAGCCCAGTTTGATCCGCGTCAACTGGCCGAAAATATCCCGCTGCGGCGCGAGGAAACGCTTGAGTCCGGCAGCCCGACGACGGATCTGCACGACCGCCCCATGCTCGGGACAATACCGCTCGTCGGAATCCGCCTTTTCTTCCTCGGCATCGACCACCTCCGAGAGCTCACCGATCAATTCCTGAACCTTCATCGTCAGGTGCTGGGCAATGTACAGAATGAGTTCGGCAGCGGTTTTCGGACCCTGTCCCTCTTCCAGCAGCACCAGCAATTCATCGGTTGCCCGCAATGGCCGCAGGCGCAGGGAAATCACCCGCTGGGCCGCCGCGAAGATCCGTACCGAAACCATGTCCTCGGGCTCGGCGCCTGGATTGAGGTTGACTCCGCGCAGGAACAGCAGCAATTCGCTGTCCGGCAACGGCAACAGCCGCGGGCGGGTGTTCTCTTCCAGCAACAGGTTGCAACTGAAATCACTCAGGCCGCTGGAGTTACGCAGCCAGGTCTGGGTTTGCGGATGACTGCGATCCCAATGCAGCCAGAGGCTTTCCTGAGGCTGCAACTGCAGGTCATCCAGCTCGGTCCGAGCAATCGAGCGCGCACCACCCTTACCATCGAGAACCAGGGCATGCACCAGCCCCCATTGCGCGTTGTCTTCCTCGAACATCCCTACCCCTGTGGTCTATTTCGAAAGATTACTCAGGCATTTTCAGCGGAGTGGGCGAGACGATCACCCCATTGTTGTCCGCATACACGTATTCACCCGGCCGGAAAGTGACACCCGCGAAGGTCACCGGCACGTTCAGGTCGCCGATACCGCGCTTGTCGGTTTTCATCGGGTGACTGGCCAGGGCCTGTACCCCCAGGTCGGTCTGCGCGATCACATCGACATCGCGAATACAGCCATAGATCACCAGCCCTTCCCAACCATTCTTCGCCGCTTTCTCGGCGATCATGTCACCAAGCAGCGCACGCCGCAGCGAACCACCGCCATCGACGACAAGCACCTTGCCATTGCCGTTGAGCTCGGCCTGGTCCTTGACCAGGGAGTTATCCTCGAAACACTTGATGGTCACGATCTCGCCACCGAAGGAGTCGCGGCCACCGAAGTTGCTGAACATCGGCTCAAGCACCTGCACCAGCTCCGGATAGGCATCGCACAGGTCGGGAGTGACGTAATGGTTCATGGACAAACTCCTGTCGGTGAAAGAACGTAATCGAGGTACCCAGCATCCTCGGCACCTGCTTGAAGAAACGCTCTATCCAGTCGATTGTTTAGACAATGACCAGAAATGCTCAATGCGTCATATGTTAGCCGCAACCATCTTGAAGCGAAATGCCCTTGTCAGAGCGCTGGCTGAACCTCGGCTGACTGAACCGGCAGAAAAGCCTGCGGATCGCGCAGCCAATCGGCAACCAACGGCCAGACTTCGGCCTGCGCCGGTTTGCTGACCAACATCTCGACATGCCCGAATGGCGAGCTGAACCCGGCCTCGCGACCCAGGCAGATAAAGCGCTTGAGCGGCGAACCGATCTGCTCGAACAACTTTCGACAGGCCCATGCCGGGTCCTGCCGGTCACCCTCGGCGCTCACCGCCAGCACCGGTACATCGACCTCGGCCAGACCCTCCCACCAGTTGCGCTCCTTGTCACCGAAACGACCGAACAGGCCATACCAACGCATGCTTTCCAACGCCAGGCCGATCGGCTCATCCTCCGGCCCGCGTTTGAGACGCGAGCCCGACAGATGGGCGAAGCGCTTGAGCAGCAAACGCCCGCTCCACTCCACCGGCGGAATCTTCAAGGGCCAATAGGTACGACTGACCTGGCAACCGAACAAGGCCGCCGAGGCCACTGCTGGCGCGCCCAGGTACTGGCCGCCCAGAGCAGCCGCCAGGGTCGTGCCACCCAGGGAGTGGCCGATCCAGTGGGGAATCTGGCCACTCTGCTCACGAACGAAAGCCGCGATGGCCGGCAGATCGTAACGGGCGTAATCGGCGACGCGGTTCTTGCGATAATCCTGGTTGCGCACGGAAAGGCCATGGCCGCGCATCTCCGCAACCCAGACATCGAAACCGGCGCGCGCCAGATAGGCGCCCAGACCAATGCCCTTGGGCGAGAACCAGAAACGTCGGTTGGAAAAACTGCCATGCAGGAGAATGACCGGCACGCCACGGGCCTGCGGTTCGTCGGCCAGCCCAAGGCGGGTCACCGCCAGCTCGACGGTGAGATCGGGGCTGTTGCCCGGTTTCAAACGATAGACATCTTCGCTCAGGTCGCCACGACGCTCGGCGCTGAGCAAAGCCACCGGAAAAAGATCACTGCTGCTTTGCATAAGGCTCTTGCACAAAAAAGGGCGATGCCTGCGCGGCTTCGCCCCATATGACACAAAGTACCCGCGCCGAGGCGCCGGTACCCCCTCTTTCGGATTACGCCTGGCCTTCGGCCAGGAAGAACCAGGTTTCCAGCACGCTATCGGGGTTCAGGGACACGCTTTCGATGCCCTGTTCCATCAGCCAGCGCGCCAGATCCGGATGGTCGGAAGGCCCCTGGCCGCAGATACCGATGTACTTGCCGGCCTTGTTGCAGGCCTGGATGGCGTTGGACAGCAGCTTCTTCACCGCCGGGTTACGCTCATCGAACAGGTGCGCGATGATCCCCGAGTCGCGGTCCAGGCCCAGGGTCAGCTGGGTCAGGTCGTTGGAGCCGATGGAGAAACCGTCGAAGTGTTCGAGGAACTCGTCGGCCAGAATCGCGTTGGACGGCAGCTCGCACATCATGATCACGCGCAGGCCGTCCTGGCCGCGGGCCAGGCCGTTGGCCGCCAGCAGTTCGACCACCTGGCTGGCTTCGCCGAGGGTACGGACGAACGGCACCATGATCTCGACGTTGGTCAGGCCCATTTCGTTACGCACACGCTTGAGTGCACGGCACTCCAGCTCGAAACAGTCACGGAACGATTCGCTGATGTAGCGCGAAGCGCCACGGAAGCCCAGCATCGGGTTTTCTTCTTCCGGCTCGTAGAGCTTGCCGCCGATCAGGTTGGCGTATTCGTTGGACTTGAAGTCCGACAGACGCACGATGACCTTCTTCGGCCAGAATGCGGCCGCCAGGGTGCTGATGCCTTCAACCAGCTTCTCGACATAAAAACCGACCGGGTCGTCGTAGCCGGCGATGCGCTTGTCGACGCTTTCCTTGATTTCCAGCGGCAGCCCGGCGTAGTTCAGCAACGCCTTGGGGTGCACACCGATCATGCGGTTGATGATGAACTCCAGGCGGGCCAGGCCCACACCGGCGTTCGGCAACTGCGCAAAGTCGAAGGCACGATCCGGGTTGCCGACGTTCATCATGATCTTGAACGGCAGTTCCGGCATGGCATCGACGGAGTTTTTCTTGATGTCGAAGCCCAGTTCGCCTTCGAAGATATAGCCGGTGTCGCCTTCGGCGCAGGACACGGTGACGCCCTGGCCGTCCTTGAGCAGTTCGGTGGCGTTGCCGCAACCGACCACCGCCGGAATACCCAGCTCACGGGCGATGATCGCCGCGTGGCAGGTACGCCCGCCACGGTTGGTGACGATGGCACTGGCGCGCTTCATCACCGGTTCCCAGTCCGGGTCGGTCATGTCGGAGACCAGTACGTCGCCGGGCTGGACCTTGTCCATCTCGGACACGTCCTTGATGATCCGCACCTTGCCGGCGCCGATGCGCTGGCCAATGGCACGACCTTCGGCCAGCACGGTGCCGGTTTCCTTGAGCAGGTAGCGCTCCATGACGTTGGCCTGGGTGCGGCTCTTCACGGTTTCCGGACGCGCCTGGACGATGTACAGCTTGCCGTCGTCACCGTCCTTGGCCCACTCGATGTCCATCGGGCACTGATAGTGCTTCTCGATGATCATCGCCTGCTTGGCCAGCTCGCTGACTTCGGCGTCACTCAGGCAGAAGCGCGCGCGGTCGGCCTTGTCGACGTCGACGGTCTTGACCGAACGACCGGCCTTGGCCTCGTCGCCGTAGATCATCTTGATTGCCTTGCTACCCAGATTGCGGCGCAGGATCGCCGGGCGACCGGCAGCCAGGGTGTTCTTGTGAACGTAGAACTCGTCCGGGTTGACCGCACCCTGCACGACGGTTTCACCCAGACCGTAGGCGCCGGTGATGAACACCACGTCACGAAAGCCCGACTCGGTGTCGAGGGTGAACATCACGCCGGCGGTACCGGTTTCCGAACGGACCATGCGCTGCACGCCAGCCGACAGGGCCACCAGCTTGTGGTCGAAGCCCTGGTGCACGCGGTAGGAAATGGCGCGGTCGTTGAACAGCGAAGCGAACACTTCCTTGGCCGCGCGGATGACGTTTTCGACGCCGCGGATGTTCAGGAAGGTTTCCTGCTGGCCAGCGAAGGAGGCGTCCGGCAGGTCTTCGGCGGTGGCCGAGGAACGCACGGCCACGGCCATGTCCGGATTGCCCGCCGACAGCGCGGCGAAAGCGGTGCGGATCTCGCTGTTGAGACGCTCGGGGAATTCGGCTTCCATGATCCACTGGCGGATCTGCGCGCCGGTTTTGGCCAGGGCATTGACGTCGTCGACATCCAGCGCGTCGAGCGCTGCATGGATCTGGTCGTTCAGGCCGCTGAGTTCGAGAAAATCACGATACGCCTGAGCCGTAGTGGCAAAGCCGCCGGGAACCGACACACCGGCGCCCGCGAGGTTACTGATCATCTCGCCAAGGGATGCGTTCTTGCCCCCTACGTGCTCCACATCATGGACGCCGAGCTTATCGAGGGAAACTACGTACTCTACCAAGGTGATCTCTCCACTGACTGTGTTGGATAAAGCTCAGGAGCGGGCCATGCTGAGATGGCTGGTCTGTCCGCTCTGTGGCCTGGACCTGGAAAATAAGTGAGAATGCCAGCCACTCCAGGCCGGCAAATCCCGCCTATCATACTCCAAGAATCGTCATCAGCTTAAGGCCCAAGGCGCAAATGAAACGATCTGCTTTCTTTATCTCCGATGGCACCGGCATCACCGCCGAAACCCTGGGTCAAAGCCTGTTGGCGCAGTTCGAGAACATTACCTTCGCCAAATCCACGCAACCCTACATCGACAGCGTGGACAAGGCCCGGGCCATGGTCCAGAAGATCAACAGCGCCGCAGAACGGGACGGTTTCCGTCCGATCATCTTCGACACCATTGTCAATCAGGACATTCGTGAGATTCTCGCAACGTCCAATGGTTTCATGATCGACATTTTCTCCACCTTCCTCGCCCCACTGGAGCAGGAGTTGAGCGAGCACTCCTCGTACTCGGTAGGCAAATCCCACTCGATAGGCGGCAACTCCAACTATATGGAGCGGATCGAGGCGGTGAATTTCGCCCTCGACAACGACGACGGCGCCCGCACCCACTACTACGACAAGGCCGACCTGATCCTGGTCGGCGTGTCGCGCTGCGGCAAGACACCGACGTGCCTGTACATGGCGATGCAGTTCGGCATCCGTGCGGCCAACTATCCGTTGACCGAGGAAGACATGGAGCGCCTGCAGTTGCCGACGGCCCTGCGCGCACACCAGCACAAGCTGTTCGGCCTGACCATCGACCCGGACCGCCTGACCGCGATCCGCAACGAGCGCAAGCCCAACAGCCGCTATTCGAGCTACGCCCAGTGCGAATTCGAGGTGCGTGAGGTGGAAAACCTGTTCCGCCGGGAAAATATCCCGCACATCAACTCCACGCATTTTTCCGTGGAGGAGATTTCGGCGAAGATTCTGGTGGAGAAAGGCGTGGAGCGCCGCTTCAAATAACCTTGCCCGCCGCCGCTATGCGTCGGCCCTGGCGGCCTCTCCCCGCCGAATCAGCCGCCGTACAAAGGCACACGCCCCTGTCCCAGCACCTGGGCCAGGGTTTCGAAGCCGGCCAGCAACTGCCCGTCGTCCCCCGTGGTATTGCACACGCTGGCCCGCACGCACTGCGCCGCCGCGCTGTGACCGACGGCAAAGACCTCCGCCGTGGCGATCAGGTAGCCCCGCTCCTTGAGCGCCGTCTCCACTTCCGAGGCGCGCAGGGATTCAGGCACGCTGATCCAGAAATGCGGACTGTTGCGGTGAGTGCGGTACTCCAACCCGGCCAGCAACCCCTCGACCAGCGCCTTGCGCCGACTGACTTCCAGCACCTGCCGCTCCAGCAGCGCCCGTGCCTCACCGTCCTCGATCCACTGTGCCGCCAGCTCATGCATCAACGGTGTCGCCATCCAGCAACTGGCACGCAGGCCGGCGGCCAGCCGTCCAATCAACGCCTGCGGCCCATGCACATAGCCGACCCGCAGGCCGGCAGCCACCGCCTTGCTCAGACTACCAATCAACAGGGTGCGCTCGGGGGCGAAAAAACTCAGCGGTTCCGGCCGGTCCTGAACCAGCACGCCATGGGTTTCATCCTCGATAATCAGCAGGTTGTGCCGGCGACAGACCTCGACCAGCGCCTGGCGCCGCTCCAACGATTGCACGCTGGCGATCGGGTTCTGCAAGGTCGGTGTGCAATACACGGCTGAAACCCGGTGACCGCGACACACTTCTTCGACCGCTTGCGGCAACAGCCCTTCGGCATCCATTTGCGCGCCGATCAGACGAATCCCCAACAACCGCGCCGCACTGATCAGGCCCGGATAGCTCAGGTTTTCCGTGACCAGCACATCCCCCGATTTCAACAAGCCGAGCATCGCACTGAGCAAGCCGTGCTGACCGCCGTTGACGCAAACCACTTGCTGCGCACTGGCGACAAAGCCGCCGTGACTCAACCACTGGGCACCGGCCTGGCGGTGCCGTTCGAAGCCGACCTCCGGCGCATAGTTGGCCAACGCGGCGATGACCTGCGGGTCGCTGGCCAGAGCCTGCAGGCTACGGGCAAAGCACTGCGCCTCGGCACCGGGAATATGCGTGTTGCGGCTCATGTCGAAATACGCCTGGGAGCCCTCGCCGGGATGGCGAAAACCACGGTCGCGCTGCTGCTCGCGAGCACGATCACGGACAAAGGTACCGTCGCCGATCCGCGCCACCACCCGTCCCAGGCGCTCGAGCTCGCCATAGGCGCGGCTGACAGTAGCCACCGTGACGCCCAGTTGGTCGGACAGCCGCCGATGGGGCGGTAACTTGGTACCGGGCACAATGACACCGTCTTCAATACCCCGCTCGATCACATCACTGATGCGCTTGTACTTGAGTCCTTGGCCGTCGAGCAGTCCGGCACGCAACATTGGCACCATGTCATTATAGTTTTTGACAGTCATCGGCGACCTCAATACTGTGAATTTGCCCCATCGACTGAACATATTAGCCGACTGAAAGGTTTATTCACGCTATTTCCGCAGGAATGACACCATGTCAATTTTAGCCAACCTTGCCTTTCCCGCAGCCGAACGGCGCCGCTACGCCGCCGCCTTGCTGACCAGCCTGTTGTTCCTGATTGTCTGCCTGTGCTGGGGCACCACTTGGTTGGGGATCAAGATCGCCGTGGAAAGCGTACCGCCATTGACCGCCGCCGGACTGCGCTTCCTGATCGCCTTCCCACTGTTCCTCGGTTTTGCCGTCTGGCGCCGAGAGCCGCTGTGCTTTCCCCGGGAACGCCGCGGCTTTTTCGTGTTCGTCACCCTCTGCTATTTCAGTCTGCCTTACTACCTGCTGAACTACGGCGAAATGCATGTTTCCTCGGGCCTGAGCGCGCTGCTGTTCAGTTGCATGCCCGTGTTCATCCTGATTTTCTCGGCGCTGCTGCTGAGGGAAAAGATCTACCGGTCTCAGGTCTTCGGGATTGTCATGGGGTTTGCCAGCCTGTTCATGATTCTGCGCAGCCAGGGCCTGCGCCTGGATCACGCCGAGCTGTTCGGGGTCCTGGCGATCCTGGCGACGGCGGTGATGCACGCCTTGTGCTACGTGATCACCAAGCAGAAGGGCCAGGCTATCAGCGTGATCACCTACAACACCCTGCCCATCGGCATTGCCGGCCTGATGCTGTTTGTCGCGGGACTGGGGCTCGAGTCGCCGCACTTCGACGCGATCACCCCACGTTCGTGGGGTGCGCTGTTCTACCTGGGGCTGGTCGCATCAGTCGGCGGTTTTCTTGTCTACTTCCTGCTGCTCAAGCGGCTGAGCCCGGTGATCCTGTCGTTCGTCTTCATCATCTTCCCGGTGTTCGCCGTGCTGATCGGCGCCTGGTACGAAGACCTGCCGGTGTCCGGGGACCTGATGCTGTATTCGGCGACCCTGCTGATCGGTTTTGCGATCACCAAGCTGCCGCTGGAGAAATACCTGGCCGCGAGGCGCTCCGTTGGCCAGCGACAGGACCCTTGAGCCTTGCGGACGCCATCGCCGACAAGCCGGTTCCTACAGGACGAGCCTTACTGCGTGGCATTGTCCTGCGCTTCAGAATGCATCACCGGGCACCCGCACCCAGCCTTCCATCAGCACCCGCGCACTGCGGCTCATGATGGCCTTGACCACGGTCCACTCGCCGTCGACCCGAGTCGCTTCGGCACCGACCCGCAAGGTGCCGGACGGGTGACCGAAACGCACCGAGCTGCGTTCGCCGCCGCCCGCCGCCAGGTTCACCAGGGTGCCGGGAATCGCCGCAGCAGTGCCAATCGCCACCGCTGCGGTGCCCATCATGGCGTGGTGCAGCTTGCCCATCGACAGCGCCCGCACCAGCAGGTCCACATCACCTGCCGCCACCGGCTTGCCGCTCGACGCGGTATAACCGGCCGGCGGCGCGACGAATGCCACTTTCGGCGTGTGCTGACGTTTGGCCGCCTCGTCGATATGACTGATCAACCCCATGCGCAGCGCACCGTAGGCGCGGATGGTCTCGAACCGCGCCAAGGCCTTGGGATCAGCGTTGATATCGCCTTGCAACTCGGTACCGGTGTAACCGATATCGGCGGCATTGACGAAGATTGTCGGTATCCCGGCGTTGATCAGGGTCGCCCGGAAAGTGCCGACACCTGGCACTTCCAGGTCATCCACCAGGTTGCCGGTCGGGAACATCGAACCGCCAGCGCCCTCCTCCTCGGCCGCCGGGTCCATGAACTCCAGTTGCACCTCGGCAGCCGGAAAGGTCACGCCGTCGAGTTCGAAGTCTCCGGTTTCCTGCACCCGGCCTTCGGTGATCGGCACATGGGCGATGATGGTCTTGCCGATGTTCACCTGCCAGATCCGCACCACCGCCACGCCATTACGTGGAATCCGCGCGGCATCCACCAGGCCGGCGCTGATGGCAAACGAGCCGACCGCCGCCGACAGATTGCCGCAGTTGCCGCTCCAGTCGATGAACGGTTTGTCGATCGAGACCTGCCCAAACAGGTAATCGACGTCATGTTCAGCCTTGATGCTGCGCGACAGGATCACCGTCTTGCTGGTGCTGGAGGTCGCCCCGCCCATGCCGTCGATCTGTTTTTCATAGGGGTCGGGGCTGCCGATCACCCGCAACAGCAGCGCATCGCGCGCCGCGCCGGGCAACTGCGCGGCCTCGGGCAGGTCGGCGAGGTTGAAGAACACCCCCTTGCTGGTGCCGCCCCGCATATAGGTGGCGGGAATGCGGACTTGTGCTGCGTGGGCCATGAAGCCTCCTGCGGGGGTCTGGACGCCAGGTTGGCGGCAAGACCGGAATGGGTTGGCAATTATCCAGTGGGAAACTCGCCCTCTTGCGAGGGAGCCGGCTTGCGAGTGATGGCATCGACGCGCTTCAACTGCCAGACCGCGTCGTCCGTATCGCCAGCAAGCCGGCGCCTGAAAGGCTTCCGTTATCAGCTTGCCGTGGCCGACTGGAGGAAGTCCTGGGCAAAACGCTGCAGGACACCACCCGCCTCATAGATCGAAACCTCTTCGGCGGTATCCAGGCGACAGGTCACCGGCACATCGACCCGCTCACCGTTCTTGCGCTGAATCACCAGGGTCAGCGTCGCCCGAGGCGTGCGTTCGCCGATCACGTCGAAGGTCTCGGTGCCGTCGATGCCGAGGGTCTTGCGGTCGGTCCCCGGCTTGAACTCCAGCGGCAACACGCCCATGCCCACCAGGTTGGTGCGGTGGATGCGCTCGAAGCCTTCGGCAGCAATCGCCTCGACCCCGGCCAGCCGCACGCCCTTGGCCGCCCAGTCACGGGACGAGCCCTGGCCGTAGTCGGCACCGGCAATGATGATCAGCGGCTGCTTGCGCTCCATGTAGGTTTCGATGGCTTCCCACATGCGCATGACCTGGCCTTCGGGCTCGACCCGCGCCAGTGAGCCCTGCTTGACCTTGCCGTTTTCCACGACCATTTCGTTGAACAGTTTCGGGTTGGCGAAGGTGGCGCGCTGCGCGGTGAGATGGTCGCCCCGATGGGTCGCGTAAGAGTTGAAATCTTCTTCCGGCAAGCCCATTTTCGCCAGGTACTCGCCCGCCGCACTGTCAAGCATGATGGCGTTGGACGGCGACAGGTGATCGGTGGTGATGTTGTCCGGAAGCACGGCCAGCGGCCGCATGCCCTTGAGCGGCCGGGCACCGGCCAGTGCGCCTTCCCAGTAAGGCGGACGGCGGATGTAGGTGCTCATCGGCCGCCAGTCATAGAGCGGCTCGACCTTCGGCCCGCGGTCCTCGTGAATGGCGAACATCGGCGTATAGACCTTGCGGAACTGCTCGGGCTTGACCGATGCCTTGACCATCGCATCGATTTCCTCGTCACTCGGCCAGATGTCCTTGAGGCGGATTTCCTTGCCATCCGCGTCCCGGCCCAGCACGTCCTTCTCGATATCGAAGCGGATGGTCCCGGCGATTGCATAGGCCACCACCAGCGGCGGCGACGCTAGGAATGCCTGTTTGGCGTATGGGTGGATACGCCCATCAAAGTTGCGGTTACCCGAGAGCACGGCCGTGGCGTAGAGGTCACGGTCGATGATTTCCTGCTGGATCAGCGGATCCAGCGCACCGGACATGCCGTTGCAGGTGGTGCAGGCGAAAGCCACCACGCCAAAGCCCAGTTGTTCCAGCTCATCGGTCAGCCCGGCTTCATCCAGGTACAGCGCCACCGCCCGGGAGCCTGGCGCCAGCGACGACTTGACCCAGGGTTTGCGGGTCAGCCCCAGCCGGTTGGCATTACGCGCCAGCAGGCCGGCAGCGATGACGTTGCGCGGGTTGCTGGTGTTGGTGCAACTGGTGATGGCGGCAATGATCACCGCGCCGTCGGGCATCTGCCCCGGCACTTCGCTCCATGGCCCGGCGATGCCCTTGGCCGCCAGGTCGCTGGTGGCGACCCGCGCATGCGGATTGCTGGGCCCGGCCATGTTGCGCACCACTGACGACAGGTCGAATTGCAGGCCACGCTCGTACTGCGCGCCGTTGAGGCTGTCGGCCCAGAGGCCGGCCTGACGGGCGTAGGTCTCGACCAGTTGCACCTGATCGTCTTCACGGCCGGTGAGTTTCAGGTAGTCGATGGTCTGCTGGTCGATGTAGAACATCGCCGCCGTGGCGCCGTACTCCGGGGCCATGTTGGAAATGGTCGCGCGGTCGCCCAGAGTCAGCGCACTGGCGCCTTCGCCGAAGAACTCCAGGTAGGCCCCGACCACCTTCTGCTTGCGCAGGAACTCGGTCAACGCCAACACCATGTCGGTGGCAGTGATGCCCGGTTGCAGCTTGCCGGTCAGCTCGACGCCGACGATCTCCGGCAGGCGCATCCAGGAGGCCCGACCGAGCATCACGCTCTCGGCTTCGAGGCCGCCGACACCAATGGCGATCACACCCAGGGCATCGACATGCGGGGTATGGCTGTCGGTACCGACGCAGGTATCGGGAAAGGCCACGCCGTCACGTGCCTGGATCACCGGGGACATTTTCTCCAGGTTGATCTGGTGCATGATGCCGTTGCCCGGCGGGATCACGTCGACGTTCTTGAAGGCCTTTTTGGTCCAGTCGATGAAGTGGAAACGGTCCTCGTTGCGCCGATCCTCGATGGCGCGGTTCTTGGCGAACGCATCGGGGTCGAAACCGCCACACTCCACCGCCAGCGAGTGATCGACGATCAGTTGGGTCGGCACCACCGGGTTGACCTGGGCCGGGTCGCCGCCCTGGGAAGCGATCGCGTCACGCAGGCCAGCCAGGTCCACCAGCGCGGTCTGGCCGAGAATGTCGTGGCAGACCACGCGGGCCGGGAACCAGGGGAAGTCCAGGTCGCGCTTGCGTTCGATCAGTTGCTTGAGCGAATCGGTGAGCGTCGCCGGCTCGCAGCGACGTACCAGGTTTTCGGCCAGAACACGCGAAGTGTAGGGCAACGTGGCGTAGGCACCCGGCTGGATGGCATCGACCGCCGCGCGGGCATCGAAGAAGTCCAGATGACTGCCGGGCAACGGTTTACGGTATTGGGTATTCATGGTCTGGGACTCGATCACGGTTAAGTCAAAAGCACACACGGCTTGTCGACCCGACCTCTGCTGTCGGAGCCGGGCTTGCCCGCGAAGAGGGCCTTGAGACCGCTAAAAGCTTCGCGGGCAAGCCCGGCGCCTACAGGACAAGGGCCGCCTCGGGCCGTGCGTTCTTCAGTCAGCGACGTTCGATTGGTACGAACTTGCGCTGTTCAACGCCGGTGTACTCGGCGCTCGGACGAATGATGCGGTTGTTGGCACGCTGTTCGAACACATGCGCAGCCCAGCCGGTCAGGCGCGAGCAGACGAAGATCGGCGTGAACAACTTGGTCGGAATGCCCATGAAGTGATACGCCGAGGCATGGTAGAAATCGGCGTTGGGGAACAGCTTCTTCTGTTCCCACATGGTCTTGTCGATGGCTTCGGAAACCGGGAACAGCACGGTGTCACCGACTTCATCGGCAAGCTTCTTCGACCAGCCCTTGATCACCTCGTTGCGCGGATCGCTGTCCTTGTAGATCGCGTGACCAAAACCCATGATCTTGTCCTTGCGCGCCAGCATGCCGAGGGTGCCGTCAATGGCCTCCTGGGCCGAACCGAAGCGTTCGATCATTTCCATCGCCGCCTCGTTGGCACCACCATGCAGCGGGCCGCGCAGCGAGCCGATGGCCGCAGTGATGCAGGAGAACAGGTCGGACAGGGTCGAGGCACAGACCCGCGCGGTAAAGGTCGAGGCGTTGAACTCGTGCTCCGCGTAGAGGATCAGCGACACGTCCATCACCTTGCGGTGCAGCTCGCTCGGCGCCTTGCCATGCAGCAGGTGCAGGAAATGCCCGCCAATGGAGGCCTCGTCGGTCACGCAGTCGATCCGCTGGCCGTCGTGGCTGAAGCGATACCAGTAGCACATGATCGCCGGGAACGCGGCCAGCAGGCGGTCGGTGGTTTCATGCTGACGGGAGAAGTCGCCTTCGGGCTCGATGTTGCCCAGGAAGGAACAGCCGGTACGCATCACATCCATCGGATGGGCGTCGGCCGGAATACGCTCCAGCACCTCTTTGAGCGCCTGCGGCAGATCGCGCAGGGTACGCAGCTTGCCCATGTAGGCCGCCAGCTCGGTGGCGTTGGGCAGTTCGCCGTACAGCAGCAGGTAAGCCACTTCCTCGAAGCGCGCCTCGGCAGCCAGTTCACGCACGTCATAACCGCGATAGGTCAGGCCGGCACCGGCCTGGCCGACGGTGGACAAGGCGGTTTGCCCGGCGACCTGGCCGCGCAGACCGGCGCCACTCAATACTTTTGCTTCAGCCATTGCTCTCTCCAAAATTCTTGTAGGTTGTCAGGAATTGGCATCTATCAGCCTCTACACCCTGCAGGAGCGCGGCTTGCCCGCGAAAGGGCCCTCAAGCCATGCTCCTGGCGGGGCAACAAATCAGCCCTTCTTCTGGGCAAACAGCGCATCGAGCTTCTGCTCGAAGGTGTGGTAGTCGATACGATCGTAAAGCTCCATACGTGTCTGCATGGTGTCGATCACGTTCTGCTGGGTACCGTCACGACGAATGGCGGTGTAGACGTTTTCCGCCGCCTTGTTCATGGCCCGGAACGCCGAGAGCGGGTACAGCACCAGCGAGACGTCAGCGCTCGCCAGTTGTTCGGTGGTGTACAGCGGCGTCGCGCCGAACTCGGTGATATTGGCCAGGATCGGCGCCTTCACCCGATTGGCAAACAGCTTGTACATGTCCAGCTCGGTAATGGCTTCCGGGAAAATCATGTCGGCACCGGCCTCGATGCACGCAGCCGCCCGGTCCAGAGCGGCCTCCAGACCTTCCACCGCCAGCGCATCGGTGCGCGCCATGATCACGAAACTGTCATCGGTGCGAGCGTCGACGGCTGCCTTGATGCGGTCGACCATCTCCTGCCGGGAGACGATTTCCTTGTTCGGACGGTGCCCGCAACGCTTGGCGCCGACCTGATCCTCGATATGGATCGCCGCCGCGCCGAACTTGATCATCGACTTGACGGTACGTGCAACGTTGAACGCCGAGGAACCGAAACCGGTATCGACATCCACCAGCAACGGCAGATCGCAGACATCGGTGATGCGCCGCACATCGGTCAGCACGTCGTCCAGGCCAGTGATGCCCAGGTCCGGCAGACCGAGGGAACCGGCAGCGACCCCGCCGCCCGACAGGTAGATCGCCTTGAAGCCGGCACGCTTGGCCAACAGCGCGTGGTTGGCATTGATCGCCCCGACCACCTGCAGTGGATGTTCGCTGGCGACCGCATCGCGGAAACGCTGGCCGGGCGTATTGTTGTTGGAACCCTGACTCATGACTCACCTCGTGGAGTGGCTGTCGGTTTAGCGCCGTCCTGGTAGTAACGGGCAATATTGCGTTTCGAGGCGCCGATGTGACGGCGCATCAACAATTCGGCCAGTTCACCGTCGCGATCGGCGATGGCATCGAGAATCCGGTGATGCTCGGCAAAGGCCTGGCGTGGCCGATTGGGTGTCGCGGAAAACTGGATGCGGTACATGCGCACGAGCTGGTACAGCTCGCCACAGAGCATCTGGGTCAGGGTACGGTTACCGGCCCCCTGGATGATCCGATAGTGGAAGTCGAAGTCGCCTTCCTGCTGGTAATAACCGACACCGGCCTGGAACGCCGCATCACGCTCGTGGGTATGCAGCACCTGGCGCAGTTCCTCGATCTCTTCATTGGTCATGCGCTCGGCGGCGAGACGGCAGGCCATGCCTTCGAGGGACTCGCGGATTTCGTAGAGTTCGATCAACTCGGCGTGACTGAGCGAAACCACCCGTGCGCCGACATGGGGAACCCGCACCAGCAGGCGCTGCCCCTCCAGACGGTGAATGGCCTCGCGCAGCGGACCACGGCTGATGCCATAGGTACGCGCCAGTTCCGGTTCGGAGATCTTGCTGCCCGGGGCGATTTCACCCTTGACGATGGCCGCCTGGATACGCCGGAAGACGTTCTCGGACAGCGTTTCCGAATCTTCCTGGAGAGTCAGCAGCGGCTCCAACATATTGTCGACACCTTCAAGATCAATGACCACAAAACTAGCCAAAACCAGCAGACCAGTCAAAGAATTAATTGATATTGTCGACAATAGTCTAAGAGCGCCGGCCAATACCGTGTCATGCCACAGCCCCTCGACACGCTACACCCACGGCGCTGGCGCCATAAAATCAGCATGTTAGAATGCCGCGCGCATCTGACGATGCCATGCCTGTCATCTTCATCTGACAGACGCACAAGGAAGCTTGCGCGGTATTGCCAGTCACCTTGAATACGCGCCAGGACTTATGAAACTCAAGCCCTTCCCCCTATTGCCTTTGTTCCTGCTCGGCCTGCCGGGCCTGGGCCTCGCCGCCGAAAAGACCGTGTACGGCCTGAACGAATACGCGAACCTGGCCGGCATCGACCTGGAAGTCGCGGCCAAGCTCGATACCGGCGCCAAGACCGCCTCGCTCAGTGCCCGTGACATAAAACGCTTCAAGCGCGATGGCGAAAGCTGGGTACGCTTCTATCTGGCCATCGACGCGGCCCATTCACACCCCATCGAACTGCCGCTGGCCCGGGTCAGCAAGATCAAGCGCCGCTCCGGCGATTACGACCCGGATGAGGGCAAGGCCTACACCGCCCGTCCGGTGGTGACCCTGAATATCTGCATGGGTACGGCCCTGCGCACGATCGAAGTGAACTTGACCGACCGAAGTGCTTTCCAATACCCGCTTCTGATTGGCTCCGAAGCGCTCAAGCGCTTCGACGCGCTGGTAGATCCCAGCCTTAAATACGCTGCCGGCAAACCCGCCTGCATCGCCGACGCTCAAACCGCCGAGTAATTTGCATGCGTTCTCTTACCCTTCATCTGAAAGTCCTGATCGCCATCCTGGTGGCGCTGGGTATTTCAGTCACGGCCTATCAGATTTTTGTCCTGGGAATTCCGGTCACCGAAGATGCCACCGACGACCTGTGGAACATCGACGCCAAGGTCGAGTTCGTCGCCGCCAGCAAGGACCCGGTGAAGATCCAGATGTTCGTGCCGCCCCTGAGCCGCGACTACGTGAGCCTCAACGAGAGCTTCATCTCCAACAACTACGGGGTCAGCGTCAACCGCACCGACGGCAACCGCAAGGTCACCTGGTCGGCCCGCCGGGTCAGCGGCAAACAGACACTCTATTACCGCCTCGTGCTGACCAAGCGCTATACCGGCGAAAAGCCCAAGGTCAAGGGCCCGACTTTCCGTGACAGCATGGCCATCGAAGGCCCGGAAAAAGTCGCCGCCGAAGCCCTGATGGCACCAATCCGCCAGCACTCGGCCGATGTCGAGACCTTCATTGGCGAAACCATCAAGCGGGTCAACAACCTCGGCGACGACAACGTCAAGCTGCTGCTGGCGGGCGACCCGTCGACCGCGCACAAGGCGCAGATCATCGAACTGCTGCTGTCGATTGCCCACGTGCCGCTGGAAAAGGTCCACACCATCCGCCTGGTCGCCGACCAGCCGCAGACCCCGGAACTCTGGCTGCGCAGCTTCAACGGCAGTGACTGGCTGTACTTCAACCCGGACACCGGCGAACAGGGCCTGCCTGAAGACCGTCTGGTGTGGTGGACCGGCGACGACAATCTGATCAGCGTCGAAGGCGGCAAGAAGGCCAGCGTCAACTTCAGCCTGAACAACAGCGAAATGAACGCCATCCGTCTGGCCAAGCTGACCGACGAGAACTCCGACGCCAACTTCCTCGAATACTCGCTCTACGGCCTGCCGCTGCAGACCCAGCAGACCTTCATGATCATGGTGATGATCCCGATCGGCGTGCTGGTGATCCTGATCCTGCGCAACCTGATCGGCCTGCAGACCCTCGGCACCTTCACTCCGGTACTGATCGCCCTGGCATTTCGCGAGACCCAGCTGGGCTTCGGGATCGTGTTATTTACCATCATCACTGCGCTCGGACTGTCGCTGCGCTCATATCTGGAACACCTGAAACTGCAGATGCTGCCGCGCTTGTCGGTGGTGCTGACGTTCGTCGTGGTACTGATCGCCGCCATCAGCCTGTTCAGCCACAAACTCGGCCTGGAACGCGGCCTGTCGGTGGCGCTGTTCCCGATGGTGATCCTGACCATGACCATCGAACGCCTGTCCATCACCTGGGAAGAGCGCGGTGGCGGCCATGCGATGAAAGTCGCGATCGGCACCCTGTTCGCTGCCTCGCTGGCGCACCTGATCATGAGCGTGCCGGAACTGGTGTACTTCGTCTTCACCTTCCCGGCGATCCTGCTGATCCTGGTCGGCTTCATGCTGGCCATGGGACGTTATCGCGGCTACCGCCTGACCGAACTGGTACGCTTCAAGGCCTTTCTCAAGGAAGACGCCTGATGTTCGGCCTGTGGAAAACCTGGAAGGCCCTGGAAGCCAAGGGCATCATGGGGATCAACCGGCGTAACGCCGACTATGTGCTCAAGTACAACAAGCGCAGCCTGTATCCGATCGTCGATGACAAGATCATCACCAAGGAACGAGCGATTGCCGCCGGTATCCACGTACCGGAAATGTACGGGGTGATTTCCACCGAAAAGGACATCGACAAGCTCGGCGAGATCATCGGTGGACGCAGCGACTTCGTCATCAAGCCGGCCCAAGGCGCTGGCGGCGACGGTATCCTGGTGATCGCCGACCGCTTCGAGGGGCGTTATCGGACCATTTCCGGACGAATCATCAGCCATGAGGAAATCGAGCATCAGGTGTCCAGCATCCTCACCGGACTCTACTCCCTGGGTGGCCACCGCGACCGCGCGCTGATCGAATACCGGGTGACCCCCGACCAGATCTTCAAGAGCATCAGCTACGAAGGCGTACCGGATATCCGCATCATCGTGCTGATGGGCTACCCCGTCATGGCCATGCTCCGGCTGCCAACCCGTCAGTCCAGCGGCAAGGCCAACCTGCACCAGGGCGCCATCGGCGTCGGCGTCGATCTGGCGACCGGCCTGACCCTGCGTGGCACCTGGCTGAACAACATCATCAGCAAGCACCCCGACACCACCAATGCAGTGGACGGCGTGCAACTGCCCAATTGGGACGGTTTCATGAAGCTGGCCGCTGGCTGCTACGAATTGTGCGGCCTGGGCTATATCGGCGTGGACATGGTGCTGGACCAGGACAAGGGCCCGCTGATCCTCGAACTCAACGCCCGTCCGGGGCTGAACATCCAGATCGCCAACGACTGCGGCCTGACCACGCGCGCCCAGGCGGTGGAGGCGCACCTGGAGGAGCTGGCGGCAGCCGGCATCAGCGAAACCGCGGAGGAGCGGGTGCGTTATGTCCAGGGTCTGTTCGGTCACGTAGCTCCGCACAATATCTGACACCTGTGGAGGAGGCTTGTCGGGACATGGATATAACCACTACCGACATGCCTCTAGGAGCATTTCCTACAGGAGACTACAATCGCCTCCCCGCACCAAAGGCTGATCCGCTGCGCATGCTGACCTGCTCCGTACACCCGCTGCCCTACGCCCCCGATCCCGCCCGTTATTTCGCGGCCATTCGTCACGCCCCCGGCGCGGTGCTGCTCGACAGCGGCCGGCCAGCGGCCGAGCGTGGACGCTATGACCTGCTCAGCGCCTGGCCGCTGGAGCAACTGGCGGTCTTGCCGAACGAAGGCGGCGAAGTATTCCTCACACGCCTGCGAAACACCCTGACGCAACTGGGTCGGGCCGAATTGCCCGCCGGCATCGAACTGCCGTTCGCCGGGGGCCTCATCGGTTACCTGAGCTACGATTTCGGCCGTCATCTCGAAGCGCTACCCAGTCGCGCCCGGGATGATCTGCATTTGCCCGACGCGCGCTTTGGCCTGTACGCCTGGGCGCTGATCAGCGATCACCAGCAGGCCACCAGCCAACTGGTCTTCCATCCCACCGTCGAACAGAACGAACGGCAGCGCCTGTTGCAACTGTTCAGCCTGGCGCCCGCCGCCGAGCAAGGCCACTTCCAACTGACGACACCGATGGCCGCCGACCTTGACGCCGACGCCTACCGCCAGGCCTTCGAACGCATCCAGCAGTACATTCAGGCCGGCGACTGCTACCAGGTCAACTTCGCCCAGCGTTTCCGGGCCCATTGCCAAGGCGATCCGTGGGTCGCCTATCTGGCCTTGCGAGCCGCCTGCCCGACACCGTTCTCGGGCTTCCAGAGCCTGCCGGACAATAACGCGGTGCTGAGCCTGTCGCCAGAGCGCTTCGTTCGGGTCAGCGCCGGCCAGGTGGAAACCCGCCCCATCAAGGGCACCCGGCCCCGTGGTCGCGACGCCAGCGAAGATGCGGCCAACGCCAAGGAGCTGCTGGGCAGCAGCAAGGACCGCGCGGAAAACCTGATGATCGTCGACCTGCTGCGCAATGACCTCGGCCGCACCTGCAAGATCGGCAGCGTGCGGGTGCCGGAGCTGTTCAGCCTGGAAAGCTACCCGAACGTGCATCACCTGGTCAGCAGCGTGACCGGCGAACTGGCCAGCGGCCGAGACGCACTGGACCTGCTCGCCGGCAGCTTTCCTGGCGGCTCGATCACCGGCGCGCCGAAGATCCGTGCCATGCAGATCATCGACGAACTCGAACCGACCCGCCGCGCCCTGTACTGCGGCTCGCTGCTGTATCTGGACGTACGTGGCGAGATGGACAGTTCGATCGCGATCCGCAGCCTGCTGGTCAAGGATGGCCAGATCAGTTGCTGGGGCGGTGGCGGCATCGTCGCCGACTCCGACTGGCAAGCCGAGTACCAGGAATCCATTACCAAGGTCAAAGTGCTGCTCGACACCCTGCAGACACTCTGAGCCCCACTGGCGTACCCGCCCCCTCCTGCAGGAGCCAGGCTTGCCGGCGAACAGGCCCCAACGCCTGGCCCACAACCCTGGCATCTCCCACAGGCAGGATTTTGTTACTATTGCCGCCAATATGAGCGCAAAGCGCCAATGACTGTAGGAACCGCCTGATGAGTCAATCGTTCGACGTCGCCGAACTCGCCGCGACATACGCCAACAAATCACCCCAGGACATCCTCAAGCTGGCCTTCTCCCAGTTTGGCGACGACCTGTGGATATCTTTCAGCGGTGCCGAGGACGTGGTGCTGGTGGACATGGCCTGGAAACTGAACAAGAACGTCAAGGTGTTCAGCCTCGACACCGGCCGCCTGCACCCGGAAACCTATCGGTTCATCGAACAGGTCCGCGAGTTCTACAAGATCGATATCGAGCTGATTTCTCCCGACCACAGCCGGCTCGAATCCTTCGTCAAGGAAAAGGGCCTGTTCAGTTTCTACAGGGACGGTCATGGCGAATGCTGCGGCGTGCGCAAGATCGAACCGCTGCGGCGCAAGCTGTCCGACGTGACGGCCTGGGCCACCGGCCAGCGGCGCGACCAGAGCCCGGGTACCCGCAGCCAGGTGGCGGCACTGGAAATCGACAGCGCCTTCTCGACCCCGGAACGCACCCTGTACAAGTTCAACCCATTGGCCCAGATGACCAGCGAAGAAGTCTGGAGCTACATCCGCATGCTCGAACTGCCCTACAACGGCCTGCATGAGCGCGGCTTCATCAGCATCGGCTGCGAGCCCTGCACCCGCCCGGTGCTGCCGAACCAGCACGAGCGCGAAGGCCGCTGGTGGTGGGAGGAAGCGACGCAGAAAGAGTGCGGCCTGCATGCCGGCAACCTGATCAGCAAAGGCTGATCACACCGCCCGCCCCTGACAGGCAGACATGAAAAAGCCCCGAACACGTCGGGGCTTTTTCATGTCTGCGCTTGCACCCGAAAATCAGTGCACTGGCAGTTCGACACCCTCGAACAGGTCTTCCAGTTCCTGCTTGTTGTGGCACTGGATGGCCTTGGCCATGACTTCGCGGGTCAGGTGGGGAGCGAACTTCTCGATGAAATCGCACATGAAACCACGCAGGAAGGTGCCACGACGGAAGCCGATCTTGGTGATGCTCGATTCGAACAGCTCGCTGGCATCGAGGACCACCAGGTCCTTGTCGAGCACGGTATCAACCGCCATCTTCGCCACGATCCCCACACCCAGGCCCAGGCGGACATAGGTCTTGATCACGTCGGCGTCAGCGGCGGTGAATACCACCTTGGGGGTCAGGCCGCGATGGCTGAAGGCTTCGTCCAGCTTGGAGCGCCCGGTGAACCCGAATACATAGGTGACGATCGGGTATTCGGCCAGGGCCTCCAGGGTCAGCTTCGGCAGCTTGGTCAGCGGATGCCCCTGGGGTACCACGACGCAGCGGTTCCAGCGGTAGCACGGCATCATCACCAGGTCACCGAACAGCTCCAGCGCCTCGGTGGCGATGGCGAAGTCCACGGTGCCATCGGCGGCCATTTCAGCGATCTGCATCGGCGAGCCCTGGTGCATGTGCAACGCCACATCCGGGTACTGCTTGATGAAGCTGCTGATGACCGGCGGCAAGGCATAACGCGCCTGGGTATGGGTGGTGGCGATCGACAGGGTACCCTTCTTTTCGTTGGAGAATTCCTGGGCGATCTGCTTGATGCTCTCGACCTTGCGCAGAATCTCGCCAGCCGTGGTGATGATACGTTCACCGGCCGGAGTGACCCGTGTCAGATGCTTGCCGCTGCGAGCGAAAACTTCGACGCCCAACTCGTCTTCGAGCAGGCGGATCTGCTTGCTGATACCTGGCTGGGAGGTGTAGAGGCTTTGCGCCGTCGCAGAAACGTTGAGGTCGTGGTGCGCCACTTCCCAGATGTAGCGCAGTTGTTGAAGCTTCATATGTATCCCTCAAAGCAGGTAGACGCCACAGGCAGCAGCGGCGATATATAACTATATGGAAGGTTTGAAGAATAAATCTAGAACTTTTTATAAATCCTCTGAATTTCGCCTCAACTGTCGTCATGCCGACGACGCTGCACCAACGGCACGAGGTAAACCGGCACCCGCGACAACTGCACGACCCGCGCCGCAGTACGACCCAGGTGTTCCTCAGCGCCGGAACCATGACTGTGACTTCCGACAATCAACAGATCGACGGCCAGCCGTTGCGCGTGAGCGAGAATGACCTGCGAAGGATCCCCCTGGATCACCTGGACCGACTGGATCACTGCCAGATCCTGCTGCCCATCTCCCAACTCCTCGCGAAAACTGTCCAATACCCGTTGCTCGATATTAGCCATCACGGTGTTAAGACCCTGGCTGTGCAATTCGTTCAATGCCTGCTCGTCCAGATAGCTCTGCAACACCGACTCCGCGAACAGCCCCATCGGCTCCACGGCATGCACCACATGCAGGTCAGCCTTGAACGTTCGTGCCAGACCCAGTGCATGCTGCATGACGTAAGGTGCATACAACCCGAGGTCGGTGGCATACAGCATCGAACGAATCATGGGGCCTCCTCGATTACCAGAATGGCGGAGATGGATTGAGCTTAGCAGCGTGCCGGGCAGTGCGGCACCCTGCTGTCGGGCTGATCCGTAGCCTCAGGCATTGCTCGCGTCGATGAAACCCAGGGCCTGGTACAAGGCGCGAATCGTCGGCAACTCGCAGCCAGCCTCACGGGCAGCGGCCAGCGGGCAGGCGTACACCGCGTCCAGCTCGAGTGGCCGCTGGTGGACGAAATCGTGATACATGCTCGGCCAGTAGTCCGGCATCTTTTCCGTAATATTGAACAGATGCTCGGCATAGCCGGCCGGCAACACATGCCCACAGGCCTGCGCGCCCCGCACCACTTCGGCCATCAGCGTCTGGATCAGCTCGCGACTGCTGGCATCGCCCATCAGCGGTGTGGTACTGGCCCGCAGCAACACCGACAGGCCGTTATAAGGCACGTTCCACACCAGCTTCTGCCAGCGGGCCTGCTGCAGGTTGGCCATGGCGTGGGACTCGATGCCGGCCTGACGGAACAACGCGGCGCCCTCTTCGACCAGCGCCTGCCGAGCGCTTTCATCATTGTGCAGCGGACCACTGTGATAACCGATATTCACCGCGCCCAGCGCCTGGTGCACGACCACTCCGGGGCCACGGCGATGTACACAGATGAAACACAACCCACCGAGCAGATGCAGCGAGTCGGGCAGCAACGGGCGCAACGCCTCTTCAACCTCCAGGCCATTCTGCAGTAACAGCACCTTGGCGCCGGGTGCCGCAGCCCTGGCGATCAACGGCGCAAGATCGGCATTGGCGGTGGTCTTGGTACCCACCAGCAACCAGTCGCAGGGGGGCATGTCCTCGGCCGAGACATAAGCCTGGACCGGATTGAGGTGCAGTTGGCCGTGGACGGCACTGTCGATATGCAGCCCGTCGTCGGCCACCGCGCGAAACTCGCTACGCAATAGAAAGTGCACGTCGAACCCGGCACGCGCCAGCATCACCCCATAGAAGCCGCCGATCGCGCCGGTGCCGATAATGCCGATACGCGGCCTGTTGGTTGAAACGGTCATGGCAATTCCTCGGGAATACGCGCCAGGGTCTGCCGCAAGCCTGCAGGCCTGACGGAACGGCTCGGCCCTGCGGATGCGTACTCCGGGCCCAGACTAGCCCGCATGTTACTCCGGCCTGGCGCCTGAAGCGCAAGCAGGTATTTGCGCTGGCTGTCACCGTCACCAGAGCCTTGTCGGATTAAACAGTTCTCTGCCCATTGCCCGGCCACGGCCTAACGCGCTAAGGTTCGGCTCCCCGACACGCTCATATCGCTGTGCTCCGCCGCGCGGGGCTGGCGACCGGCACCCGTGACCTGACGAGTAACACGATGGCTGATTTACCGATCAACGACCTTAACGTCGCCTCCAACGAGACACTGATCACGCCTGATCAGCTCAAGCGTGACATTCCCCTGAGCGAGGCTGCCCTGCGCACCGTCACCCGGGGCCGCGAGGTGATTCGCAACATTCTCGATGGCAAGGACCATCGCCTGTTCGTCGTCATCGGGCCCTGCTCGATCCACGACATCAAGGCCGCCCACGAATATGCCGAACGCCTCAAGGTGCTCGCGGCCGAGGTGTCAGACAGCCTGTACCTGGTCATGCGCGTGTATTTCGAGAAGCCGCGGACCACGGTCGGCTGGAAAGGCCTGATCAACGACCCGTACCTGGATGACTCGTTCAAGATCCAGGATGGCCTGCACATCGGTCGTCAACTGCTGCTGGACCTGGCCGAGATGGGCCTGCCCACCGCGACCGAAGCCCTCGACCCGATCTCGCCGCAATACCTGCAGGACCTGATCAGTTGGTCGGCCATTGGCGCGCGCACCACCGAATCCCAGACCCACCGCGAAATGGCCTCCGGTCTGTCCTCGGCGGTCGGTTTCAAGAACGGCACCGACGGCGGCCTGACCGTGGCGATCAACGCCCTGCAGTCAGTCTCCAAGCCGCACCGTTTCCTCGGCATCAACCAGGAAGGCGGCGTCTCGATCGTCACCACCAAGGGCAACGCCTACGGTCATGTGGTGCTGCGTGGCGGCAACGGCAAGCCCAACTATGACTCGGTGAGCGTTGCGCTCTGCGAACAGGCGCTGAGCAAGGCCGGGATCCAGAACAACATCATGGTCGACTGCAGCCACGCCAACTCCAACAAGGACCCGGCGCTGCAACCCCTGGTCATGGAGAACGTCGCCAACCAGATCCTCGAAGGCAACCAGTCGATCATCGGCCTGATGGTCGAAAGCCATCTGAACTGGGGTTGCCAGTCGATTCCGAAAGATCTCGCCGACCTGCAATACGGCGTGTCGATCACCGACGCCTGCATCGACTGGGAGAGCACCGAGAAAACCTTGCGCAGCATGCATGCCAAGCTCA
The DNA here is from genome assembly GCF_900105475.1 of Pseudomonas asplenii. NCBI lineage: Bacteria > Pseudomonadati > Pseudomonadota > Gammaproteobacteria > Pseudomonadales > Pseudomonadaceae > Pseudomonas > Pseudomonas asplenii. The sequence continues at coordinate 6,430,504 of NZ_LT629777.1, forward strand.
AGGATGTCCTGCCCAAGCGTGGCCGCAACTGATATAGCGCAGCCACTGCAGGCAAATAAAAACGCCGGGCAATGCCCGGCGTTTTTACAGGTGTTCGATGGACTCAGGTCTTCGCGGCGTGCCGCTGATGCCGCTCCATGTAGCGTTCCACATAAGAGCAGGAAGGGATGACCGTGTAGCCCATGCGTTCGGCGTACTCCAGCGCCTGTTCCGTCAGCGCTGCCGCTATGCCACGGCCGCGCAACGCGTTGGGCACGAACGTGCGGTAGATATCCAGGGTCTGCTTACCCAGATCCATATAGGTCAGGTAGGCACGATGACCGTCCACATTGGTCTCGAACTGATGACCAGCCTGGTCATGGTGGATGGACAACGCCTCGCTCATCACTACTCCTCGCGGGTCTTGGTATTCGACCCTACCTTACCGATGTTTATCCGGCGAAGGAACCTCTACGCCACCCCGTGCCTGTTTGGACAACGAGAAAAGCCGACCGCTCCCTGAACACACGAGCACGTATCAAATAGTAGGCACCCTTGGCGAAAATGCTCAAGGCACGCTCGTCACGTCAGCCAGCGCCGTTCGGATCATAGCGCGGGCCAACAAGCCCTTGCGGGTGAAAACCTGAACGCGGCCTGAAACATTGCCGGAATGTCATGTTCTATGACGCAAGCTTGCGGTTAAAGTCACTTTTCAAGTAGCGAAAGGTACTCCCCGCCACATCGACAGTAGAGAACAAGAGTCACTCGCTGCAGTTAGAACGACTCGTGGAGACAAACCGGACCTTGCCATCACTAGCATATCAGGCCGGTTCAAAATCGCACAAAGCGCTCGGAACGAGCGTTACAGCTGCATATTTTTTATACAGCGCCATGAAAAGTTAGCTGAAAAACATTCTGTACCAAGAATTTTTTTTGCTTCTTGCGCAACGTCAGTTTACTTACTACAAGTAATGGGTAGTATGTACGCCGACTATTTCCTCACTCTGGGGTTATGGTCATTACTAGAAAGTCCTTGAAGGGGAACACGATGAACAACGTTCTGAAATTCTCTGCTCTGGCCCTGGCCGCAGTTCTGGCTACCGGTTGCAGCAGCGTATCCAAAGAAACCGAAGCTCGTCTGACTGCTACCGAAGACGCAGCTGCTCGTGCTCAGGCTCGTGCTGACGAAGCCTACCGCAAAGCTGATGAAGCTCTGGCTGCTGCTCAAAAAGCACAACAGACTGCTGACGAAGCTAACGAGCGCGCTCTGCGTATGCTGGAAAAAGCAAGCCGCAAGTAATAGTCCCTCGGGGCTGTTATCAAGCCGATCCATTCTTGGATCGGCTTTTTTGTGCCCGCACGCTTTGTGCTCGGGCATGAAAAACCCGCCTGAAGCGCAAGGCCCAGGCGGGTCGTTCGAAGCCTTTTACTGCTGCAAGTCGATCGGAGCGTTCGACGCCACCGGCGCCGTACCCGGCACGGCGATTTCGGTCGGCAGCCCATCTTCGGCCGCGACCACGTCGCGCACTTCGTCCCAGTTCACCCGCAGGTTCTTGGCCAGGTCGTCACGCTTGAGCAGGGCGTTGATCACCGCCGTATGCTTGTCGACCACCGAAGGGTTGCCGTTGTCATCCAGCGGCGTATGCGCCTCCAGGTAGACCTTGCCGCCACTGATACCGAACTTGTACGCCTCGTTGATGATCCGTACCGAGGTGCCGACCGGCACCATGCCGGCCATTTCCAGCACGTTGTTGTTGAACATGCGGAAGCAGCCATGGCTGGTACGGGTACCGATACCGAATTTCATGTTCGAACCGTGGATCAGGTAACCCGGAGTGCCCAGGGTGAACTTGAACGGTCCCAGCGGGTTGTCCGGGCCGGCCGGCACCACATTGGGCAGCGGATCGCCGTTGGCGGCGTGCTCGGCCTTGATCGAGGCCGGCGGCGTCCATGTCGGGTTCGGCGTCTTGGCGATGATGGTGGTGTGGGCGATCGGCGATCCCCAGCCCTCGCGCCCGATACCCAGCGGGAAGGTGTAGACCACGTTACGGCCCTTGGGGAAGTAGTACAGGCGATATTCGGCCAGGTTGATCACGATCCCTTCGCGCGGTCCCGGCGGCAGGATGAAACGGGTCGGCAAGACCACATCGGTACCCGCGCCCGGCAACCAGGCATCGACACCCGGGTTGGCCGCGACCATCTCCGAGTACCCCAGGTCGTAGGTGGTACCCAGGTCGGCAAAGGTGTCTTCATACTTGGCCTTGATCACCTGAACCTGGCCGACGATATCCTCGCCCGGCGGCGGCAATGGCAATTCCAGCGCGGAAACGGGACCCGCCGCACACAGTGCGGCAATGGACAGGCAACGGGTAACGGCAGGAAAGCGCGACAGCATCCGGGAAATCCTTCGCATGATCAACGGAGAAATTAAAGCGAGATTGTACACCTGCCGAAGGCCGCCCGGCAGGACATTGGCGACGCTTCAGCTGGCAGACAGGCAGGTTTTACAGTTCGAAACGCAATTCCGGCCAGATCGGCGGCGTACCGCGCTTCTGGGATTCGAGAATCGCCCGGCACAAGGGGCACAGACGCTGGTCGCGGAAGATCGACTTGTCCACCCCCGACCAACGCGGCTGCGCCGGCAGCAGCGTGCCGCAGAGCGTGCGATCGGCGGAGCCACCCAGTTCCAACTGACGCGCGACCAGATGCACCCGCACTTCCTGGCAGGCGAACAGATCCAGCTGCTCGTCGGGCTCGATCAGTTGATAGGCAAAAAGGGACCAGGCGGGACGCTGCATCGGGGGCTCCAGACAGGGGGCGCCACCTTAGCCGAAAAACCGCCGCTTAAAAAGCTCAAAGCAGCGGTTTCAGGGTCGGCCAGACGTTATTGAGCAACTTGTCCTGACCAGCGGGCCCCGGGTGAATCCCGTCGGCTTGCATCAGCTCCGGGTGGCCGCCCACGCCTTCAAGAAAAAACGGCACCAGCGCGACGTTTTTCTCCTCGGCCAGGGCCGGGTAAACCTCGGCGAAGGCCTTGGTATAACGAGCACCGTAGTTGGGTGGCAATTGCATGCCGAGCAAGAGGACCTTGGCACCGCTGGCGCGGGCGTTGTCGATCATCGATGCAAGATTTTGTTTCAATTGCGTCGGCAGTTGTCCACGCAGGCCATCGTTGCCGCCCAGCTCGATGATCACCAGCTCAGGCTTGTGCTCTGCAAGCAGCGCCGGCAGCCGCGCCTGGCCGCCCGCGCTGGTGTCGCCGCTGATCGAGGCATTGACCACCTGGTCCTTGAAACCTTCGTCCCTGAGGCGTTTCTCCAGCAATGCCACCCAACCGACACGGGTATCCAGGCCGAAAGCAGCGCTGATACTATCGCCAACGATCAGGACCGTGCCCGCCGCCGCATTCTGAGCCATGCACATCAAGGCCAGGCCGGCACTCAAAAACCAAACTCGCATCGGATTCTCCATGGGCGAAAGTATTCTAATCGCGCAGAACCTTAGCAAAGTGGTTCCCAGCGCGGAAGGCGAACTGACCATCCTGCACCCCCTTAGCCTGCACCTGAACAAAGGTGACAGCCTGGCGATTGTCGGCGCCTCCGGCTCCGGCAAATCCACCCTGCTCGGTCTGCTGGCCGGCCTCGACCTGCCCAGCGGCGGCGAGGTGACGCTGGCCGGACGCGCCTTGAGCAACCTCGACGAAGACCAGCGCGCGCGTATCCGCGCCGAGCATGTCGGCTTCGTGTTCCAGAGTTTCCAGTTGCTCGACAGCCTCAACGCCCTGGAAAATGTCATGCTGCCGCTGGAACTGGACGGCCGCAGCGACGCCCGCGAGCGCGCCCGCGGCCTGCTGGAGCGGGTCGGTCTGGGCAAGCGGTTGAGCCACTCACCGCGCCAGTTGTCCGGTGGTGAACAGCAACGGGTGGCCATAGCCCGGGCCTTCGCCGCCGAACCGGACGTGCTGTTCGCCGATGAACCCACCGGCAACCTCGACAGCCATACCGGCGAGCGCATCAGCGACCTGCTGTTCGAGTTGAACCAGGAGCGCGGCACCACCCTGGTGCTGGTGACCCATGACGAACGCCTGGCCCATCGTTGCCGGCGCCTGATCCGCCTTGATGCCGGCCAGTTGGTCGCGCCCCTGGAGCCTTGATGGCACGCCTGCCGCTGTTGCGCCTGTTCAGCCTCGCCGTCCGCCAACTCAAGCGCGATGCCCGTGCCGGAGAATTGCGGGTGCTGTTCTTCGCCCTGTTGGTCGCGGTAGCGGCCAGCACCGCCATCGGTTATTTCGGCGCCCGCCTGAACGGCGCGATGCTGCTGCGCGCCACCGAATTCCTCGCCGCCGACCTGGTCCTCGACGGCACCTCGCAAGCTCGCCCGGAGCAGATTCAGAGCGGTCGCGAACTCGGCCTCGAGCACGCACGGATCGTTGAGTTCTCCAGCGTGATCGCCACCGACAACGGTATCCAGCTGTCGAGCATCAAGGCCGCCGACGAGGATTATCCCCTGCGCGGCGAACTCAAGAGCGCCGCTGCGCCGTTTGGTGCCGCAACCGCAGGTGGCGGTCCGGCGCCCGGCGAAGCGTGGGTCGAGGCCCGGTTGATGACCGCCCTGGACCTGAAGATCGGCGACAGCATCGACGTCGGCATGAAGACCGTACGCCTGGCCCGGGTGCTCACCTACGAGCCGGATCGGGCCGGCAATTTCTACAGCCTGACTCCACGCGTATTGATCAACCTGGCGGACCTGCAAGCCACCGGCGTGGTGCAACCCGGCAGCCGGGTCACTTTCCGCGAACTCTGGCGTGGGCCGGCCAGCGCCCTGGCGACCTACCGCGAACTGGTCAAACCGGGGTTGGCGGCAAACCAGCGCCTGCTGGATGCCCGCGACGGCAACCAGCAGATCGGTGGCGCGCTGGGCAAGGCCGAGCGTTACCTGAACATGGCAAGCCTGGTCGCGGTGCTGCTGTCCGGTGTGGCGGTAGCCCTCAGTGCCACCCGTTTCGCCGCCCGCCGCTTCGATGCCAGCGCCCTGTTGCGCTGTCTCGGGCTGTCACGTCGGGAAACCATGACCCTGTTCAGCCTGCAACTGGCGATCCTGGGTCTGCTGGCCAGCATCAGCGGCGCCCTGCTCGGCTGGCTGGCGCAGTTGGGCCTGTTCCAGTTGCTCCACGACCTGCTGCCGGCCGATGTACCACCCGGCGGCCTGACACCGGCCCTGGCCGGGATCGGTACCGGACTGGTGGCCCTGGCCGGCTTCGCCCTGCCGCCGCTGGCCGCACTGGGCCGGGTCCCACCCCTGCGGGTACTGCGCCGCGACCTGCTGCCGATCCCGGCCAGCACCTGGATGGTCTACGGCACGGCCCTGCTGGCGCTTGGCCTGATCATGTGGCGCCTGAGCCTGGACCTGGTGCTGACCTTCGCCCTGCTCGGCGGCGGCGTGATTGCTGCGCTGGTGCTCGGTGGCCTGTTGCTGCTGGGCCTGCAAAGCCTGCGCCGGCTGTTGGCGAGGGCCTCGCTGCCCTGGCGCCTGGGCCTTGGCCAATTGCTGCGCCATCCACTGGCCGCCGCCGGCCAGTCCCTGGCCTTTGGCCTGATCCTGCTGTCGATGGCCCTGATCGCGCTGCTGCGCGGCGAACTGCTCGATACCTGGCAGAACCAGTTGCCGAAAAATGCACCGAATTACTTCGCCCTGAATATCCTGCCCGCAGACAAGGATGGCTTTCGCGATCACCTGAGCAGACTTGCCGCGCAGTCGGCGCCGATCTATCCGGTAGTGCCAGGCCGTCTGATCAGCATCAACGGCGAGGCGGTGCAGGACATCGTCAGCAAGGACTCTGCCGGCGACCGGGCGATCCAGCGCGACCTCAGCCTGACCTGGGCCGCCGACCTGCCACCGGGCAATACACTGACGGCCGGCAGCTGGTGGTCGAACCAGCCCGGCGGCGACATTCCCGAGGTGTCAGTGGAGGCCAAGGTCGCCGCCAGCCTGAAGCTCAAGCTCGGCGATCACCTGGTCTTCAGTGTCGGCGGCAGCCAGCGCGAGGCCAAGGTCAGCAGCCTGCGCAGCATCAACTGGGACAACTTCCAGCCAAACTTCTTCATGATCTTCCAGCCCGGCACCCTGCAGGACCTGCCGGCCACGTACCTGACCAGCTTCTATCTGGCGCCCGGTCACGACAAGGACATCGTCGAGCTGTCCCGGGCGTTCCCGGCGACGACCATACTGCAGGTCGAGGCCCTGCTAGAACAACTGCGCAGTATCCTCGCGCAGGTCACCATCGCGGTGGAGTACGTGTTGTTGTTCGTGTTGGCGGCAGGCATGGCGGTGCTTTTCTCCGGCCTGCAGGCGACACTGGACGAGCGCATTCGCCAAGGCGCGCTGCTGCGGGCGCTAGGTGCAGAGCGGCGGTTGCTGGTCAAGGCGCGGCGTATCGAGTTCGGCCTGCTGGGCGCCGCCAGCGGCCTGCTCGCCGCGCTGGGGGCGGAACTGGTGAGCCTGGTGCTGTACCGATTCGCCTTCGACCTGCCCTGGCATCCGCATCCGTGGCTGTTGCTGCTGCCGCTGCTCGGTGCCCTGCTGGTCGGCGGTGCAGGCGTGTTCGGCACCCGCCGGGCGCTGAATGCCAGCCCGCTGACAGTGCTGCGCGAGGGCTGACAGCCTCGCGCCCGCCCACCCGACCTCAAGACACCCGATAACCTGACAGTTAAACTTTCAGGCACGGCTTCACCCCATGCAGACACACCCTCAAGGAGATCATTGATTGGCCACGAACATCATCACCCGAGCCGGTCACGAGAAGCTGAAAGGCGAACTCGATCACCTATGGCGCGTGTATCGGCCAGAGATCACACAGAAGGTCGCCTGGGCAGCATCGCTGGGCGACAGGAGCGAAAACGCCGATTACCAGTACAACAAGAAGCTGCTGCGGGAGATTGACCGACGCGTCAGGTATCTGCGCAAACGCCTGGAGGATGTGAAGGTCGTGGATTACTCCCCAGAGCAGGAAGGCAAGGTCTTCTTTGGCGCCTGGGTTGAGATAGAAAACGACGAAGGCGAACAGAAAAAGCTTCGGATCGTCGGGTATGACGAGATCTACGAGAGAAATGACTACATTTCCATCGACTCCCCCATGGCCAGGGCTCTGCTGAAGAAAGAAGAAGGCGATGAATGTGTCGTGCAGATTCCTGACGGCGAAGCCACCTGGTACGTTAACCACATCTCATACGAGCGCTGAATTCCACATCAGCCACGCGTAGCCCTGGTGGCTGGTTCTCCCTGAGCGCCCCCTCTCAATTTCGGTGTAGCAGTGTGTTGGGCGCGACGCCGAATGCCTTGCGAAACGCATGACTGAAGTGGGAGAAGTCAGAAAAGCCGAAGTCCAGCGCGGCCTGGGACACGCTGCGGACCTGACCGCGTTCGATCGCCTCACGGCTGGCATTCAGGCGTTCTTTCCAGATCTCTGCAACGGGGGTTTTCTGGTAGCGCGCGAACGCCCGCGTAACGGTTCGGGTGGATACATTGTGGGCCTGGGCGATGACCTCGATCGACAGGTCTGGCTCGGTCAAATGCCGCTGGATGTACTTCATGATGCGGCCGTAGAGATCCATCTCCTGGTGGGTCGTGTTGAGGTCCTGGAGTTCCAGGCTGATCACCAGCAGGTCGATCAACGCCGCGGAATAACGCTTGGCGATGTGCTCATCCTGCAACGACTCCGGCGTACTTGCGGCCTGACGCAGCATCTCGCGCAGGGGGATTACGCCGGGGCGCCGGTCGTCGAGGACCATCGCGGTGTATTCCGCGATACGCGGTAGCCGCTCGCAGAGCAAGGCCCGCGGAATACGGACCAAGTGGTTTTCGGTACCACCCAGGCTGAAGCGAAACGCCTGAGTTGCGTCATAAAGAAACAGATTCCCGGCTGCCAGGCTGGCTTTTCTTGCGCCCTGCTCAATTTGGCCATGGCCATTTCGAGCGAAACCCAACCATAAGTCTTCTGCCGGACCGCTGCGCAGGTGACGCTCGGAACGTTCCCAGTAATGCAGTGGCGATGACAACGAACAGAGGTCCAGATCGCCGACGGTATTGACGGCGAGTGCACCATCGAAACTGCTTTGGGACAAGGGTTTGCTATCGGCCGCCAGGCAATGGCGGCAAACCACTTCTTTCCAATACTCAAAGCGACGTGGTGCAGGAACGGCAAGGGTCGAATACTGAGTGCTTGGGTTCATGACACGGACCTCGGTACAGCGACGTAATAAGAGCTCGAGAAGGTGTAACAGGTTTGTCACTGACAGCAATTAATAGGCCAAGCGCACTCGCGGGCATCCTTGAGGGGGCAACGGCGTTTTTTTCATCGAGGTTGTCTCCACGCCGTAGAGACTCTTGAATCCCTCACCCTCCCCATTTCAAGGCACAAAATGCCGACCTTCGGCACCGGCGCACCAACCCCGATCATCGTTGGAGCGTCAGGCCCAGAGCTGTCTTTTCCAACCAAACGGTTGTCTCGACGAACCAAGCGCCCCTTCTGCGTACAGCCTAATTTCCACCTCACAGCAGCTCATACCCCGCTGATGAGGCACGCCATGTATCGACAGTGTTCACAACGATTGGCTGATTGCTCCTGGCTTCTGCACAGGCGCGACCTTGCCCCTGAAGAGTCGGCTTATTGGTTGATTGAATGGGCGGCCATGAAGCTGCTGCATCAACGGCAGATCGTCAAACGCAGCCAGCCGCTGAAGCGTTGATACGTAGCCGTAGGCCTGAACGAAAATAACGAGGAGCTCAAGATGGAATCTGCAATCGACAAACATCTCAAATGCCCACGCACCCTGTCCCGTCGGGTACCCGACGAGTACCAGCCGCCGTTTCCGATGTGGGTGGCACGGGCTGATGAGCAGTTGGTACAGGTGGTGATGGCTTACCTGGGCGTGCAATATCGCGGCGATGCTCAGCGCGAGGCCGCCTTGCAGGCGATGCGTCACATCGTCGGCAGTTTCAGCCTGGCCGATGGCCCGCAGACCCATGACTTGACCCACCACACCGACAACAGCGGCTTTGATAATCTGATTGTGGTCGGATACTGGAAAGACCCTGCAGCCTACTGCCGCTGGTTGTGTTCACCCCAGGTGAATGACTGGTGGAGCTCGCCGGAGCGGCTGGGTGAGGGCCTTGGCTACTTCCGCGAAATCACCGCCCCGCGCGCCGAGCAGTTCGAGACCTTGTATGCCTTCCAGGAAAACCTGCCCGGTGTCGGCGCCGTCATGGATACGATCAGTGGCGAGATCGAAGAGCACGGTTACTGGGGCTCGATGCGCGACCGCTTCCCGATCTCCCAGACAGACTGGATGCAACCCACGAATGAGCTGCAAGTGGCCGTGGGTGACCCGACCCAGGGTGGCCGGGTCGTGGTTCTGGGCCATGACAATCTCACGCTGATTCGCTCAGGTCAGGACTGGGCGGATGCCGAAGCGGACGAGCGCTCGCTGTACCTCGACGAAATTCTGCCGACCTTGCAGGACGGCATGGATTTCCTGCGTGACAACGGCGGCCCCCTAGGCTGCTACAGCAACAGGTTCGTACGGAATATCGATATGGATGGCAACTTTCTCGATCTGAGCTACAACATCGGTCACTGGCGCTCAGTCGAAAAACTCGAGCGCTGGGCAGAGTCGCACCCTACCCATCTGCGTATTTTCGTCACGTTCTTTCGCGTGGCCGCAGGTTTGAAAAAGTTGCGGCTGTACCACGAAGTGTCCGTCTCGGACGCCAAGAGCCAGATATTCGAGTACATCAACTGTCACTCGCAGACCGGCATGTTGCGCGACGCACTGCCGCCAACAGCCTGAGGTCCATCGGCCTTCACCGCCCAATTTCAGCCTCCTCGCCACCCTCCTCGGGTGGTGCGGCCTCCCTGTGCGAGAAATAAATGATGAACAAGATCCGCTTGCTGACACTTTCCACCCTGTTGCCCGCGCTTCACGCAAACGCCGGTGAGGTTGCCCCTGGCGATTATGAGCAATACCCGGTCGGCGCGACCATCGGGGCGATTTATTACCAGCACGCCACCACCGACTCGGCTTACAGCAACGGGCACAAGACCAGCTCCGACTTCAAGTTGACCTCAGACGTCGGCATCCTGCGTCTGCTGCATGTCTACGCGCTCAGTGATACGGTCACCATCGACCCGCAATTCCTTTTGCCTTTCGGCCACGTCTCCAGCACAGGTGACGCTTCTGCGCTGGGCAGCACGCGTGGCGTGGGCGACTTGATCCTGACCGCGCCGGTCAAGTGGCGGCTCAACGAAGCCCGCGACACCCTCAGTATCGCCCCCTATCTGTATGTCCCCAGTGGCACCTATGACAAGGACGACGCGCTCAATATCGGCGAGAACCGCTGGAAATTCGAACTGCAGAGCGCCTACGTCAAGCACTTCACGGAAAAATGGGCTATGGACCTGGTCGGCGGCGCCACATGGTATGGCGACAACACTGATTATGGTGCAAATGCCGACCGCCTGAAGCAGGACGTGTCCTACGCAGCACAGATCATGGGGCGCTACATGCCAGACGCCACCACGGCATTTGGCATTGGCTTCGGGCGTACCTGGGGAGGTGAGACGAACGTCGAGCACGTCAATCAGGATAACGAGTTGGGTACCACCAACTTCCGTCTGACGGCCACCAAATTCGTCACCCCCAAGGACCAGATCCAACTGCAATTGGGCAAGGACCTCTCGGTGGACAACGGCCCCAAGGAAGACTTGCGCATAAACCTGCGTTACGCCCGCGTTTTTTGACGCAAGCGTCAACCGGGCAAGGCCCCCTGCGGCCTCGGCGCAGGGGTGTCCGGCTCAACCAAGTCGATGTCTTTTTCAACCAAGCCTGCGACTGGCGATGCGGACTATCTTGAGCGCCAGCCCCACTCCTTTGACGAGCCTGCAGTGCTATTCGGCCACTTACCGTAAGGACAAACCCATCATGGCAATCGTTCGTCCCACCCTTGAGCAGCTACTGGACATTGCGAACAGCCTGCACATGCAGCTCAACAGCGAGCAAGCCAGTGAATACCTCGCCCTCATGCAGTCCAGCTTCGACGCCTATGACCTGATTGACGAACTGCCCGACTTCATCCCGCCTGTACGCTACGAACGCAGTTCCAGCTATCGTCCATCGGCTGAGCACAACCCGTTCAACGCCTGGTATTTCCGTACCGAAGTCAACGGCACCCGCGAAGGCAAACTGGCGGGTAAGACCGTTGCACTCAAGGACAATATCTCACTGGCCGGTGTGCCCATGATGAATGGTGCCAAGCCACTTGAAGGCTTCGTCCCGTCCTTCGATGCCACTGTCGTCAGCCGCTTGCTGGATGCCGGAGCAACCATCCTCGGCAAGGCGACATGCGAACACTACTGCCTGTCCGGCGGCAGTCACACCTCTGATCCGGCCCCGGTGCATAACCCCCACCGTCAGGGTTTTTCTGCCGGGGGTTCCTCTTCCGGCAGCGCGGTCCTGGTTGCCGCGGGCGAAGTCGATCTGGCGGTTGGCGGTGATCAGGGTGGGTCCATCCGGATTCCTTCGGCGTTCTGCGGCACCTACGGCATGAAGCCGACCCACGGCCTGGTGCCATACACCGGGATCATGGCCATCGAGGCGACGATCGACCATGCCGGCCCCATCACCGCCAATGTGCGGGACAACGCATTGATGCTGGAGGTGATGGCGGGCCCGGATGAACTCGATCCTCGCCAGGCCGCGCCCCAGGTCGACAACTACAGCGATTACCTGGAGCGTGGCGTTAACGGACTCAGGATCGGCATCTTGAAGGAAGGCTTTGAACTGCCCAACCTCGATCCCCGGGTAGCCTCATCGGTACGCAATGCAATCGCGCAGTTTGCGCGGCTCGGCGCACAGGTCGAGGAAGTCTCCGTTCCTGAGCACAAGATCGCCGGTTCGCTGTGGCATCCCATCGGTTGCGAAGGCCTGACCATGCAGATGATGCACGGCAACGGCGCCGGTTTTAACTGGAAGGGACTGTATGACGTCGCCTTGCTGGACAAACAAGTCGGCTGGCGTGATGAGGCGGACGATCTGTCCGCCTCTCTGAAGCTGTGCATGTTCGTCGGGCAATACGGCCTTCAGCGCTACAACGGCCGTTTCTACGCCAAGGCGCAAAACCTCAGGCGCCTGGCCAGTGCCGGTTATGACGCCGCATTGGCCCGCTACGACCTGCTGGTGATGCCTACCGTTCCGATACTTGCCCAGCCTCACCCGGAACCGGGTTGCTCGATCACCGACTACGTGGCTCGAGCACTGGAAATGATCGGCAATGCCTCGGCCCAGGACATCACCGGCCATCCGGCCATGTCAATTCCCTGTGGCCGGGTGGACTGTTTGCCGGTCGGGCTCATGCTGGTTGGCAAGCACTATGCCGAAGGCACGATTTACCAGGCCGCCGCGGCGTTCGAGGCGTCGGTTGACTGGAAAAACCTTTAGCCAGTGCGGCCCATGCAGCGCAAAAACAATAAAGCCGTCAGGCGCTGCTTCGAAATTCAACGATGAGGAATCAATTGATGACCCAACATGCAGGCACCCCATCAACCCCGGGAGAGCGAGCCAATGCGTTATTGCAAGTGCTCAAGCAAAAGGACCTGATCCCCGAGGGTTACATCGAACACCTGACCCAACTGATGGCACACCAATGGAGCCCGGACAATGGTGCTCGGGTTGTGGCCAAGGCCTGGGTGGACCCGCAATTTCGTGAACTGCTGCTCAGGGACGGTACCGCCGCGTGCGCCCAGTTTGGCTATACCGGCCCTCAGGGCGAATACATCGTTGCCCTGGAAGATACGCCCACGCTGAAAAACGTGATTGTGTGCAGCCTTTGCTCCTGTACCAATTGGCCCGTCCTCGGCTTGCCACCGGAGTGGTACAAGGGCTTCGAATTCCGTGCCCGCCTGGTTCGCGAAGGGCGCACCGTCCTGCGGGAACTGGGCACGCAATTGCCGGACGAGGTCACCGTCAAGGTGTGGGATACCAGTGCTGAAAGTCGCTACCTGGTGTTGCCGATGCGTCCTGTGGGCAGCGACTCCATGGATGAAGAGGCACTTCGAAAACTGATCACCAAGGATGTCCTGATCGGCGTGGCGCTACCGCGCGTAGCGTAGCCGGGACGCTTTGTTTCCTTCACTTTTCAGAGGTACTCACAATGGATGGTTTCCACGATCTCGGCGGTTTCCAAGGCTTTGGCAAAGTTCCCCATACCATCAACAGCCTGAGCTACAACCCCGTGTTCAAGCAGGACTGGGAGCACTTGGCCTACAGTTTGATGTTCATCGGCGTCGACCACCTGAAAAAATTCAGCGTGGACGAAGTACGTCATGCCGTCGAACGCCTGGATGTTCGCCAACATGTCGGTACCCAGTACTACGAACGCTATGTCATTGCGACCGCCACGCTGCTGGTCGAAACCGGCGTCATCACCCAGGCCGAGCTTGATCAGGCCCTGGGCTCCCACTTCAAGCTGGCGAACCCCGCGCATGCCACAGGTCGCCCGGCGATCACCGGTCGCGCGCCCTTTGAGGTCGGCGACCGGGTGGTCGTGCGGGACGAGTACGTGGCAGGACATATCCGCATGCCGGCCTATGTGCGCGGCAAGCAGGGCGTGGTGTTGCATCGCACCTCGGAAAAATGGCCATTCCCGGACGCGATTGGTCATGGAGATACGAGCGCGGCGCATCAGCCGACCTACCATGTCGAGTTCCGCACGCAAGATCTGTGGGGCGACGCGGCAGATGAGGGTTTTGTGGTGGTCGACCTGTTCGAAAGCTACCTGGACAAGGCCGCCAGCCAACCAGCGGTGAACCCATGATTGACGGCGCCCAGGCGGGCCGACTGCCGGTGACCGTGCTTTCCGGCTTCCTTGGCGCCGGCAAGACCACCCTGCTCAACCATATCCTGCGCAATCGCGAAGGGCTGAGAGTGGCGGTCATCGTCAATGACATGAGCGAGGTCAACATCGATGTCGCAGAGGTGCAGCGCGACGTGTCACTGCACCGTGGCCGCGATGAATTGATCGAGATGAGCAATGGCTGTATCTGCTGCACGCTGCGCGCCGACCTGCTCGAACAGATCAGTGCCCTGGCCCGTCAGCAACGCTTCGATTACCTGCTCATCGAATCCACGGGAATCTCGGAGCCGATGCCGGTGGCGGAGACGTTCGCCTTCCTTGACGCCGAGGGCTTCAGCCTCAGCGAACTGGCGCGGCTCGATACCCTGGTGACGGTGGTCGATGGCAGCCGGTTTCAGGCGCTGCTGGAGTCACCGGACACCGTGGCCCGCGACGACGCACAGGAGGACGCAGCCAGACGCCCTCTGGCGGACCTTCTGCTCGAGCAGGTGGAGTACGCCAACGTCATTCTCGTCAACAAGCGCGACCTGATCGATGAGCCTGCTTACCAGGCCGTGCACGCGATCCTCGCCGGCCTCAACCCCAGCGCGCGAATCGTGCCGATGACTCACGGCAACGTTGAGTTATCCGACATCCTCGGTACCCACCTGTTTGATTTGCCCAGCCTTGCGGCATCGCCGGGCTGGATGAAGAAAATGGAGGCCGACGACACACCGGCCTCCGAGTCGGACACCTATGGCGTGACATCGTGGGTGTATCGCGAACGTGCTCCGTTTCACCCACAGCGCTTGCTCGATTTTCTCGAACAGCCCTGGCGCAACGGGCGTCTGCTGCGCAGCAAAGGTTACTTCTGGCTCGCCAGCCGGCACCTGGAAACCGGCCTGCTGGTGCAAAGCGGCAGGCAGTTCCAGTGGGGCTATGTCGCGCGCTGGTGGAACTTCATCGAACAGTCGCAGTGGCCGCAGGATGAATATCGGTTGCAGAGCATCATGACCAAGTGGAACAGCATTGTCGGCGATTGCCGGCAGGAGTTGGTCTTTATCGGCCAGGATCTCGATATCCCTGCGTTGCAGCGCGAACTCGACCACTGCCTGCTCAGTGTCCAGGAAATAGCCGCCGGCCCGTCGACCTGGCAAACCCTGCCGGGGGCGACAGCCTTTGACACCAGGGCCATGGCGGCCAGCCCGACGTAAGCCTTGCTGTTGATCCCATTTGAAAGAGGTAGAGGTGTTCCATGCTCTTTTTCAGCCGAACCACCCGCTGGGTATTGGCACCGCTCGCCAACAGGCTGGAGCAGCCTGACCAGGCCAACACGCCGCTGTCGTCGAATAACCCGTTATTACGCCGCATCCTGGCCGGTGTAGACCAACTGCTGCATGAGCGGCGAACCCTGAAGGATCAAACCCACACACTCGCCCAGGAAGTCGCCCGATTGAATGAGCGCCTGGCCGACCGCGACAGACAGTTGCGCCAGTTGGAGGCGCACTGGGCCCTGATCACCCAAGGCGCAGGTGAACTGTTCTGGGCGCTGGAACTGGAGGGAAGCACTGCTCCCGCGCCGGAATGTGCGATGCAATGGACGGGGTCTGCGTCGAGCCAGGTCCAAGGTGTTGATCAGTTGGGCCGTTGGAGCGAACAGCTGCACCCGGCTGACCAGCAACTGCATCGGGAGGCGCTCACCCGGCATCTCGCCGATCGCAGTGGGCGCACGCCGTTTGCGTTGGACGTGCGGATGAAGCCGGTATCGGGCGGTGACTATCGCTGGTACAGGGTCAGCGGTGTGTCCCGACGTGACGGACAAGGCGTGGCGCTGGCCATCGGTGGGAGCGTTCGTGACATTCATGAACAGCACCTGCACAACGAGGCGCTTGAACTGGCCTCCACCCGTTTCGATATTGCCCGGGAGATGCTGCATGACGGGCTCAGGGACATCGAGGTGGTGGCCGGCGGCCCGGCGAACCCGAAAAATACCATTTGGTGGTCGTCGCAAATGCGCCGACTGCTGGGGTGCAACACGGTTGAGGAATTCCCCAACACCCTGGAAAGCTGGACCTCACGTTTGCATCCCGACGATAGCGCGCGGGCCATCAATGCGTTTATCGCCCATGTTGACGACCGCAGCGGCAAGACACCGTTCGATGTGGATTATCGGCTCAAACATAAAAATGGCACTTACCGCTGGTTTCGTGGCCGTGGGCAAACGCGTCGTGCAGAGGACGGCTCACCGCAACGGGTGGTGGGCGCCATCACCGATATCCATGCCCACCATGAAGAACGCACGATGCGCGAGGCTCAGGCCCAACAACATCGAGTGATGCAGGAAACCCTCAGCAAGCTGACGCAGATTGTTTCCACCATCCAGGGCATTGCCAGCCAGACCAACCTGTTGGCGTTGAACGCGGCCATCGAAGCGGCGCGAGCCGGTGATGCCGGGCGCGGGTTTGCGGTGGTTGCCGATGAAGTGCGCAAATTGGCCACCCGTACCAGCCAGGCGACCCAGCAAGCGGCCGAGATGATGGACAGCTAGCCACACCTGCGCGGGAGGGGTTGTTTAGCGAACGCTCTTTACCGCCTTCGGTTTCAGGACGATCGAACCACGATCAGATGACTCCACGGCACGCGGGATTGCGAGCGCTAAGGCGCTTGTTACCCCAGCCCCCACAGAGCCACCCAGGGTCAACGCCGGGTGATCAGTCCCTGTCGCGCCACGCGCGTCAGTTGGCGGATCACCGCTTCGGCCTGTTCCGCACTCGGCGACTGGATCACCGCCATATCGAAGCTGTCATCGGCAAAGCGCTCCAGCGAATCGCCGTCGTCGACAAACTGGATCAGGAACGCCGAGGCACGCCCCTTGCGGCGCGGCCAGCCATCCAGGCAACGCAGCAGCGTCGGCTGATTCTCGCCGCACAGGAGAATTTTCGGATTCCGTTCAGGAAGGTTGGCCGTGATCGGCACCAGACGTATGACAGGGCGTGGGTTGTTCAACGTGCGTGTCTCCGCCTCAACGATCTGCCGGGCAGGTGTGAGGCAACACCGAACCAGCGCTTTAGCGGTATTTCGAAACCTGGATCAGGCTTCTGGCGGAGTGCTGTGGACTCCTCTGGCGCCCCGCAAGTAGCTGTTTAAATCGGCGCATGCAGAACATCCTAGAGAAGCCCTGGGGGCACTGTCAAGAATCGCGCCAGGCAGATGTCCTACAAAAGCCCTACAACAAAAAGGCCCGCGAATGCGGGCCATTTTTGTGCAGCCTTGGGGAAAGATTACCGACTGATCGCACCGTCGATCGAAGCCTTGCCTGCACCCTCGATCAGGACTGCGAGGGTACCGCCCAGCAGTGCCAGAGCGAATTCGTAGCCGTTGTTACTCATGAACAGACCGTTGTGGATGTGCACCGAGAAGATCGCCACCACCAGGGTGAAGCTCAGACCCAACGCCGCAGGCCGCGCCAGCAGACCGATGATCAGGGCCAGGCCGCCGAAGAACTCGGTACCGCCAGCCAGCAGCGCCATCAGGTGACCCGGCGCCAGGCCGATGCTTTCCATCCATTGGGCGGTGCCTTCAAGGCCGTAGCCGCCGAAGAGACCGAAGAGTTTCTGGGCGCCGTGGGCGGCGAAGATGACCCCCACCAGAATCCGCAGGGCAGTCAGGCCGTAGCCGGCACGGGTGTTCAGAACGCGTTGGATCAGAGTGCTCATGGTTGAATCCTTCTTCAAATGTCGAGTTGATGGCGCCATATTAATCAGATTTTAAAATTGAAAAAGCGCAAAAAACCCGACATAACAATCTAAAAATTAGATCATTTTCGTGAAGCAACCTTTCGTCCATTTCGCTCCAGGGAAGCCCCTTCCAGCGAGCCACGCTCGCGATCGAACGCCAGGTAATACTTGTTCACGCTATTAACATAGTTGACCGGAGCCATTCCCACTTGCTCCATCGCGACCCGCTCGACCTGGAAGAACCACTGGTTGGGATTCAAGCCGCGCCGCCGCGCCTCGGTGCGCATGCCCTGAACCCGTTCGGGCCCCATGTTGTAGGCCGCCAGGACAAAGGCCATGCGTTCGCGCTCGTTGAGCTTGGGGCTGGAGAAGAATTTGCGACGGATCATCGCCAGGTACTTGGCCCCGGCCTGCACATTGTTATCGACATTCTGGATATTACCGACGCCGACCCGCTGCGCCGCCGCTGGGGTGATCTGCAGCAATCCGGTGGCACCGCTCGCCCCACGGGCGTTGGGGTCCAGCGCCGACTCCTTGAACGCCAGCGCTGCCAGGTTCAACCAGTCGATGCCCTGGGCCTGGGCATGACGTTGCAGAACCGGCCGCAGCTTCTCCAACTTCTGCCGATCGCTGCGGGCCAATGGATAATGCACCTGGTACAGCCGTCGATAGATACGCAGGAACGCCACATCCTGGTCGGATGGCGATTTGTAGGTCTTGAAAAAACGATCGATGCTGGCCAGCAGCATCGAGGCATCACGCCGCACGAACCAATGCATCTGTCCCGGCTCGCCGACCAGTATCTGCCGGTCGAAACGCAGCTTGGGCATGACCTTGGCCCAGCGCTCGGCAATCGGCTGTTCGACGATGGTCAGGTGGAAGATCCCACCCTGGACCATCTCCAGCACATCCTCTACCGCCAGGCTCGGGTCGACCCATTCGACCTTCACCGGTGGCAGCTTGTGCAACGCCAGTTTCTGGTTGATCTGGTTCAGCACATCGATGGCGGCGCTGCCGGTGCTCAGGGTCAGCGTCCGCCCGGAAAGCTGTTCCACACGGGTAACGCGCTTTTCGCCCTTGAGCCCCACCAGCAGCAGCGGCACCGGGTTGCCGATCGGCTCACTGGCACTGACCGCATGCCCCGGTTGCGCCTCAAGCAGTTCGCCCGGCGCGACCAGGTCGCCCTCACCACGCTGCAGCGCCCCCAGCAACTGGTCCTTGGCCTTGGGAATGAGCTTGAGGGTGATTTCCTGGTTGTCCCGGGCATGTCCGTTCAGGTACAGCTCGAAAGCCCGCAGGCGGTGATACTCGACACCGATCGCCTCGCCCTGGATTTCTCCCGAGCTGTTGCGACTCTGGTTGACCAGCACCCGCAGGACGCGGCTGCTGCGGATTTCCGCCAGGTCGCGGACCTTCCCCGCCTGACCGACTTCCTGGGGGCCGGCCAGGCGCGCAACCGCCGGCAGCGGCAGCAGGGACAGGCACAGCAGGAGCAACAGCGAGGCTCGCTTCATCCGTTCACCGCAAAGAATACTGTCCCGCCGCAAGCCGCCAGGCCTGATACGAGTCGATGGAAACCGGGCGTCTGTTGAACCCGAATTAAAATGCACAAGACGGCGGCGCGAGCGGACGTGAAAACGGCCGCTACTGGCTCGCGGTCTTGAAAGACAGTCATAACTCGTTGTAGTTCTTGGTTTTTATTATAAATCTACAGCTCTGATATGCTTTTGGGCCTGTAGCCTGAGGACGAACCATGCAACTCATCGATATCGGCGTCAACCTGACCAACTCGGCTTTTTCCGGAAAACACCGGGAAATACTGGACCGCGCCCAGGCCGCCGGGGTCTGCCAACTGGTACTGACCGGCACCAGTCTCGAGGGTAGCGAACAGGCTCTGGAGCTATGCCGGACGCTGGATGAAAGCGGTCTTCAGCTGTTCGCCACGGCCGGTATCCATCCGCATTCCGCCAGCGACTGGAATGCCGACAGCGCCGCTCGTCTGAAAGACCTGCTCACGCAAACGAATGTCTGCGCAGTCGGCGAATGCGGACTGGACTTCAACCGCGATTTCTCGCCGCGCCCACAACAGGAAAAAGTCCTCGAAGAACACCTGGCCCTGGCGGCGCAACTGCAGTTGCCGGTGTTCCTTCACGAGCGCGATGCCAATTCACGGATGCTGGAGATCCTGCGCGACTACCGTGACCGCCTGCCCGCCGCCGTGGTGCATTGTTTTACCGGCGAGCAACGGGCACTGTTCAGCTATCTGGACCTGGACCTGCATATCGGCATCACCGGCTGGATCTGCGACGAGCGCCGTGGCACTCACCTGCACCCACTGGTACGGGAGATTCCCCGGGGCCGCCTGATGCTGGAGAGCGATGCGCCCTACCTGTTGCCCCGCAGCCTGCGGCCCAAACCGAAGAGCGGTCGCAACGAACCGGCCTTCCTCACTGAAGTGCTGCGCGAGGTCGCCCTGCATCGCGGTGAAAGCGAAGCCGACCTGGCGGCCCACAGCACCGCCTGCGCCCGGGCATTCTTTGGTTTGCCATCGATTGCTTGACCCACATCAAGAAGTACCGCCGGGGGCGTGGCACAATGATGTCACCTTGCCAATACTGTTTCCGCTCAATCAGAGAAGACCTTCCATGGGTGCCTGGCTTAGCAACATCTCGCTGAAATACAAATTCTGGGCCGTCAACGCCGTGGCCTTCGTCACCACTCTGTTGCTGGTGCTGTACGCGGTACAGCTGGAGCAGCAGGCCCGCACCGACGCCGCGCGCACGGCCGCCCAGAGCGAAGCACGACTGCTGGGCAGTTGGCCCGCCGGCCAGCCCCTGCCACAGAATGACCAGTTGCTCGTCTTCCAGAGCGGCCAGACCCCCAGCCTGAACGGCCAGATGCTGCCACGCCTGGCTGATGCCCAGGGCTGGGTCACCTACGACTACATGCCACTGTTCGGCGACAACCCGCTGCTCGGCGCTGAAGTGCTCAGCCATGGCAACCAGCGGGTGGCCGTGCTCGCCTATGCGCCCAGCATGGCGCAAGTGTTCAGCGACCGTTTCACCCATTACGCCGTGGCCGTGTTCATCCTGATGCTGGCGATGCTCGGCGCCTCGCAGTTGCTGATCCGCTTCCTGCTCAGCCAGCTCAACACCCTCAAGGACGTGATGCTGCACGTGGAGCGGACCGGCGACCTGTCTACCCGCGTACCGCTGGCCTGCAAGGACGAAGTCGGCCAGATGGCCAGCGCCTTCAATGCCATGCAGGCCGGCTACCAGCGCGTGGTCGGCACCGTCGCCCGCACCGCCGCACAGTTGGATGTCGGTGCGGCGCGGCTGGCCTCGAGCATGAACGACGTGCAGCACGGCATGCTCGGCCAGCAAAGCGAAACCGACCAGGCCGCCACCGCCATCAACGAGATGACCGCGACGGTCTACCACATTGCCCAGCACGCCGGCGCTACCCGCGATCTGTCGAAGACCGCCGATACCCTGGCCGGCAGCGGCAAGGAAGTGGTCAACCGCGTCCAGCAGTCGATCGCCGGCCTGTCCAGCGGTGTGCAGCAGACCGCCGAGATGATCCAGCGCCTGGCCGAGGACAGCCAGAAGATCAACAGCGTGGTCAACGTGATCCACAGCATCGCCGAGCAGACCAACCTGTTGGCCCTGAACGCCGCCATCGAGGCCGCCCGGGCCGGGGAAATGGGTCGTGGTTTCGCCGTGGTCGCCGACGAGGTGCGCAACCTGGCCAAGCGTGTGCAGACCTCCACCGATGAAATCACCACCATGGTCTCGGCGTTGCAGTCCGGTACCCGCGATGCGGTGGACTTCATGCAGGAAAGCTCGCTCAAGGCTGACGACTGCGTCCAGCAGGCCCAGGAAGCCGGGGCCGCCCTGGCGGAAATCACCGGTGCAGTGGCACAGATGCGCGAGAGCAATACCCAGATCGCCGTGGCCGCCGAGCAACAGAGCCAGGTCGCGGAAGAAATGAATCGCGCCGTGGTGAGCATCCGCGATGTCACCGAAAACACCGTACAACAGACCGTCGACTCGACCAGCACCAGCAATGAGCTGGCAACCCTGGCCGGTGAATTGAACAAGGCCATTGGTCAACTCAAGCTATAGACGCGATAGCAAGAGTTGATTCGTCGCCGACGTTTGCCCGACTTATCCTTGGTCCATCGAATCAACGAACCAAGGAGCATCACCATGGGCAAACGTCATCCTGATTTTCCCGCCTGGCAATGGCGCGTGGCACCGAGCATTTCGAGCGACGGTACCCGCGAAGGCCTGCAACTGCTGTCGATGGTCCTGTTTGCCCTGGCCTTCCTGCTGGTGGCCAGCGGGGTCTTCACCCAGGACCCGACCAACGTTGCCATCGGCGTGATCGGCCTGGTTGCCGCCGCCGGCCTGCAGCGCAAGCGCCATATGCTGGAGGCCTAGAGCAACCTTGATCCGGCTCCCGAAAACTGGCGCAACCTTAGCCAAAGATGGTGACGGTCTGCCGGCTCAGGGCGATCAAACGGTCGTCCGGGCTCCACAAGGCCGCCGCCACATGTCCGTAGCCATCGCGGGCATGTTCGATCACGGCGAGGTATTTGCACCAGTCCAGAGTCGTGAGTTCCAGCAACGGCTGAACGAACTCAATGGTCCAGGTCAGGCTGCTGCCGGCTGCCATCTGCTTCAGATGCGACAACAGCGCCGGTGGCCAGGCGTCAACAAGGGCCAACAGATGGGTCTCGCTCAACGGCTCTTCCCTGACGTCACCGCGCAGGCGCGCCCAGCCGCCCATCTGCCGCGAGGTATTGCCGGAGAACGGAAAGCCACCAACGCCCCAACGCAGTGACAAATGCTGCGTGAACTCCGGCGTCACGCCTTTGACGTAAGGTATCTCCTGGCATTGTTCCCAGTGCTTGATTAGCGGAGCCGGCTCGGCCTCAACCGCCACCGCCGACGCTCGCGAGGCACCGAAACTGCCCTGCACCAGGGTCACCACCTGGCCGTTCTGCACCGCCCTTCCCAGGACTTGGCTGACCGCCTTGCCCTCGCGCAGCACCTCGACCTCGAAACTGACCGGCACCAACGGCTCGACCGGACCGACAAAGGTCACCGCCAATGAACGCACAGGACGCTCGAGCGACACCCGCGCACGCATGGCTTCGTACTGGAGCGCAACCACCAGGCCACCAAAGCTGGCACGGCCCTGGGCCCAGTCGGCCGGAATGACCACAGCCTGGGGATCGCGACGGACCACTTCGAGCAAATCTGAAAAACCCATGCACACCTCGGCTAAGAATTCTCTGATACCCGCTGCACAGCGTGCATCGTAGCAACAAGGGATCTTAACCAGCCTCCCCGCCGGGTAAAGCGTCCATTGCCGCCAAATCACCGGTCAAACAGGTCGTGGCCTCAGGCAAAGCAGCTTTCGCCGAGTTTTTCCAGCCTCCGATCGGCCTTTTCTTCGGCGCGGGCCATGGTCGTGCGCCAGCCATTGACGCAGGGTTGCAGGTCTTCCTGAGTCTGCGCCTGGGCCAACCACTGCCAGCAGTCATGCCAATCACCCAGGGCTTCCTGGGCAGCCTTGAGCCGCCGCAATGCCGAGGCCGGCAGCCGGTCCAGTTCAGGGTAGGCTTCGGCAGCGTAACGCACCCGCTTGATCAGCAGCCGCAGACGATGACGGTCGTGACCCGGAGCGTGCAAGGCCTCGTCCAGCGCCCGCCATTGCTTGGCCAGGCGATTCTCGATGCGCTTGCGCAAGCCCTTGAGCAGGCCCTGATGCTCAGCGGCCCGCAAGAAGCGAGGGAAGGCATCGAGTACATCGAGCAGATGCTTGAGTTCCGGACTACGCGCGACTTTCCAGTAATCCTCGGCCAATTGCGCGGTCCGTCGCGTGGCCGCAGCATGATGCCCCTGCCGGTGCAGGTAGGCTGCCAGCACTTCACGATCGCGGATCGGCGTGGTCAGTCGCCCCACTTCGGCCGCCGCCTGCTCCAATGGCTCGACGCCCGGCAAACCGCGCAAGGGCCGCAACAGGCTGCGCAGGCGCCGCACGGCGATACGCAGATCGTGCAGCCCTTCGTCATCGGTCAGCGCATCGACCCGTGCATGACAGGCCAACAACCGTACCTCAAGATTCACCACCTGAACCACCAAATGATCCACCAGGGCCGACATCGACATCACTCCCAAATCGAACTTCCAAGACTACGACGCAATGACCGCAACGCCTGTTGCAATGCATCCATCGACGGGGTTTGTTCAGCATAACGTTGACCGACGAACAACTCGCCAAACTCACGAATACTCTGCGCCTGGCGCGGCAACCGCAAGGCCGCGCGCTCGACGAAAGCCAACGGGCCCTCGCCCGGCTCACGCACCAGGCCGCGACGGCTTAGCAGCTTCTCGAAGGTCGCGAACGCGCGCAGTTGCGGATCGGACTTGCTCTGCCAGGGACGCAGCAGCCACAGCGACAAGAGTGCCAGAATCAGCACCAGTCCGACCGGCAGCAGCACCCCGGACAGATCGCCGAACCAGCGCCCCAGCAAGCTGAATTGCTGCTCGCCCTGATAACCCAGAACCCAGCGTTGCCAACCATAATTGAGATTATCCCAGCCCAGGCGCAATGCATTGAGCCAGCTCAGTTGGCGGTAACGCAGCGGCGAGAACGCCGAGACGCCCGGCATGCCCTCATCGGCGGCCAGAGCCTGCTCCAGCCCCTGGTCGATCCGCTGCGGTGCCACTGCGTAGGTCGGATCGACACTGCGCCAGCCCTGCCCAGCCTGCCAGTACTCGACCCAGGCATGGGCGTCGTATTGGCGCACCGCGAGGAAATGCCCCGCCGTGTTCAATTCGCCACCCTGATAACCGGCCACGACCCTGGCTGGAATACCCGCCGCCCGCAGTACATAGGTCATCGCGCCAGCGAAGTGCGCGCAAAAGCCCTGACGACTGTCGAAGAGGAACCCGTCGACGCTGTCGGCGCCCAGGGTCGGCGGCCTGAGGGTATAGTGATAGGGCTCGTCGTGAAAGTGCTTGAGCAGCGCCGCCACCAACGCGTCAGGCTGTGGATAAGTGCGCCGCAATTGCGCCGCCCACTGACGCGTCCGGGGATCGCCCTGGACCGGCAACTGCAGGGTCCGGCGCCGCGCCCGCTCATCGAGCTGCGGATCGCGCGGCACCTGTGGCCAGGAACTGGTCCGATAGAGCAGCGCCTGCTGCACCGGTCGCTGGCGCTGCAGCCGATAGTCCGCCAACTGGCGCGCATCGTCGAGGTCGCTGCTGGCCACATCAAGCGTTGGCAGCCAGGGCTTGCCACTCGGTTGCAGGATGATGCTGTAGCGCCAGGGCTCACCACTGGCCTGCCATTTCGGCGCCGGGCTGGAGGCGATCCCCGCCGACTGGCTCCAGCGTCGACCATCGAACTGCTCCAGGGTCAACGCGCGCCAGTACAGCTCCTGGCGCGCAGGCAGCGGACCGTCGAAGCTGGCACGAAACGCCAGGTCGGCGGAGCGCCCGAGTTCGGCGATATCGCCCGGCGACATGCTCTCGGACAACCCCGTCAGGCCCTTGTCTCTCGGCAGCGGCAACGACCACAACGGCGCGATCCGCGGGAAGAACACGAACAACACAAGCATCAGCGGCAAGGCTTGCGCCAGCAGGGTACCGGCCAGCCTCAAGGTCGCCAGCGGCCGGGTCTCGGGACCTTGCTGCAAGCCGATCAGCGCCGCCAGCAGTGCGCCGATCGGCAACAGGCTGTAGAGCGCCCAGGGCAGGCTGTCTTCGAACAGATAGGCCACCGCTACACAGAACAGCCCGAGAAAGATCAGGACCAGCGCATCGCGATGGGTGCGGGTTTCCACCAGTTTGAGGATGAACATCGCCACCAGCAGCACCGCGCCGGCGTCCAGGCCGATCAGGCTGCTGCGGGAAAGCCAGATGCCGCCGATGGTGAACAGCAGCAACAGCAATTCCAGCAAGCGCCCGGGAAACGCCGCCCGCATGCGATACACCTGGATACGCCAGAACGTGCAGCCGAGCCAGAAGGCAACCATCCAAACCGGCACATGGAACCAGAACGGCACCATGACCAGAGCCTGGGCCACCAGCAACCAGACCAGGCTGGCCCGAGAGATCGTCGGCGCACCGTTCACGCCGGTTTTCCGAACAGCGCCAGGGCGCGCAGGCAGGCCTCGCAATGGGCCGCACCACTATCGGTCGCCAGACGTTGACCCGGCAACTGCAGGGCAAACGGCTGCTCGCGCCGGGTCAGTTCCAGAACCCAATGGCACAGCCGCGACAGACGCTGCTCGACATCACCGCCCAAAGCAAGAAAATCCAGGCAATGCTCCTGCCCCTCAAGGCGGGCGAAGTCCTTGATCAACAAGCCTTGCCCACGCGAATAGGCCTTCCAGTGCAAGCGCCGCCAGGAGTCGCCGGGTTGGTAGGGTTTGAGGCCCTGATAATCGTCGACACCCTGACCGTGAGCCCGCACGCCCTCCTCCGGCTCGTCTTCCGTCAGGCTGGCCAGGATGGGCAGTTCGCCTTCCAGCGGCTGTGGATAAACCAGCACCTGCTGGCCCAGATCGACCCAGCTCCAGGCCCGCACAATACCCAGGGGAAAACTGCTGTGCACACCGATACGCGGGGCCACCAGCCAGCCGCGTTTCTGGGTCGGTCGGGTCAGATGCAGCTCGTGAACGCCCGTCGGCGGTACATCCGCGAGCTGCGTCGGTTGCGCCGACCAACCGAGGTGGATCGCCTGATGGCTTTTCCCGGTACTTTCCAGGCGCACCACGAAGCGCGCCTCTTCACCAACGAACACCGCCGGCCCGACCCCGGCACTCAGTACCAGCCCCCGCAGGTTGCGGTAGGTGTGCAGGATCGCCACGACGAACACCGACAACAACAGAAAACACAGGCCATAGGCGAGGCTGTTCTGGTAATTGATCGCCACCAGCAGGATCAGCAACAGCAGAGCCGCGAATACCGCGCCCGCCCGGTTGGGCAGGATGAAGATGCGCCGCTGGGTCAGTTCCACCCGTGCCGACGGCGGCAGACGCCGGGCCAGCCAGGCTTGCCAGACCTTGCGCAGCCGGGCGCTCAAAGCGCCGACACCTCGCGCAGCAGCCATTGCACCAGCGCGCCGCCGCCCAGGCCGGTCGGGTCGGCACGCTCACGCAGGCGATGGCCGACCACCGCCGGCAGCACCGCCTGCACATCCTCCGGAATCACGTAATCGCGCCCGGCCAGTAACGCCCAGGCCCGGGCTGCAGCGAGGATCGCCAGGCTCGCCCGGGGCGAAAGGCCCCAGGCGAACTGTGCTTCGCTACGGGTCGCGCCGACCAGACGCAGAACGTAGTCCACCAGCGGATCACTGGCCCGCACCTGCTTGACCTCCTGCTGCAAGGCGGCCAGTTCGCCATGACTGAGGATCGGCGGCAGACGAGGTAGCAGGTCACGCCGCGAAGCCCCCAGCAGCAGGGCCTTTTCCGCCGCCTGGGCCGGGTAGCCAAGAGACACACGCATCAGGAAACGATCGAGCTGCGACTCGGGCAAGGCAAAGGTGCCACCCTGCGTGCTGGGGTTCTGCGTGGCGATCACAAAGAACGGCGACGGTAGCGGTCGGGTGGCGCCTTCGATGGTCACCTGGCCTTCTTCCATGGCTTCGAGCAGGGCGCTCTGGCTCTTGGGCGTGGCCCGGTTGATTTCATCGGCCAATACCAGTTCGGCGAAAATCGGCCCGGGATGGAACACGAAGCCGCCGCTGTCCTTGTCGAACACCGAAGTGCCGAGAATGTCGCTGGGCAGCAGATCGGAAGTGAACTGGATACGCTGGAAACTCAGGCCAAGGACCTTGGCCAGGGTATGACTGAGGGTGGTTTTGCCCATGCCGGGCAGGTCTTCGATCAACAGATGGCCGTCGGCCAGAATGCAGGTCAGCGCCAGACGCACCTGCGCATCCTTGCCCAATATCACCTGATTGACGGCTTGCAGGCAGGCTTGCAGTTTACTGCGCATCGGCAGACATCCAAACGTGGGGAAACAGCAAGGATAGTACCGAACCGGTAAAACCAGGCTCTACCCTGCCGTTGTGGCAAGCACTCTTACCCTTGTAGAGCCGGCTTCATCCGCAAAGAACGATGACGAGGTCTTGCTGAAAACACCCGTCGCCCTCTTGGCGAATGAAACCGGCCACACAAGAGGCATTCCAATCCCTTGCAGAGAAAGGGCTCCTACACCGTCAGGCGCCCCGCCTCCCGATACCGATCAACGACCCGCGCGCGACTCACGGATGTAGAACCGCGCCTTCTCGGCCTTGGCCGAGCAACCCTCGTAGGCTTCGAACTGCTGCTGGGTCTTGGCCCCGGTCAGCAACGAGAGCGCCTTGGAGTAGCTCACGGTCCCGGCAAAGCCTTCGGCCTTGGCCAAGTCCAGCTCATGCCAGGCCGCATCCAGCTGGGTCCCGCAGCTTTCGCGGTAAGCGGTCTTGCCCGCACAACCGGCCAACGACAATGCAATCAACGGCACACAGATCCAGGCTTTCATCGATGACACCTCAAGAAAAAAACAGTCGTGCAGCTTATGACGGCGCGCCAGGCAAAAAGTGCCTTGTCCGCTCCAGCAAGCTTAACCAATCCATGGAAATCGGCGCCAGCCCGTCCTCGTCAAGGACGCGGCGATTGTACCGCAGCCTGCCTTGGGTGCATTGTGGGTGACCGGCTGGAAAGGAGTGCATGATGAAAAAACGTGTCGCATTGGTGCTGGGCTCGGGTGGGGCCCGCGGTTACGCCCATATCGGGGTGATCGAAGAGATCGAAAGGCGCGGTTATGAGATCGCCTGTATCGCCGGCTGCTCCATGGGCGCAGTGGTCGGCGGTATCTATGCTGCCGGCAAGCTCGACGAGTACCGCAACTGGATCGAGAGCCTGGACTATCTGGATGTCCTGCGCCTGGTCGACGTCAGTTTCAGGCTGGGAGCGATCCGTGGCGAAAAGGTCTTCGGCCAGATCCGCAAGATCGTCGGCGAAATCGATATCGAAAACCTGCGGATTCCCTACACAGCAGTCGCCGCCGACCTGACCAATCAACAGGAGATCTGGTTCCAGGAAGGTTGTCTGCACCAGGCCATGCGCGCCTCGGCGGCCATTCCGAGCCTGTTCACCCCGGTCATGCAGGGTAATCGCATGCTGGTCGACGGTGGCATTCTCAACCCGCTGCCGATCGTGCCGGTGGTCTCCAGCCACTGCGACCTGATCATCGCCGTCAACCTCAACTCCACCAACCAGAAGCAGTACCAACTGCCGGTGATCCAGCGCCCGCCCGCCTTCAAGAGCCGCTTCAATGCGCTGCTCAGTTCCATGGGTTCGCGCCTGCCGTTCCGGCGCAAGCAGGCCGAGGAGTTGCTGCGCCTGGAGCAGCAGACCCTCGCCGCGGACGCGGCAGACATCACCAACGCCTGGCTCGACCCCGCCGAACCGACCGCTCAACAACCGGCGGCGGCACCGCAGGACGCTGGTGCGCCGAAGTCCGCGACCGGTTCGTTCATCATCGACAATGTCGGCCCGGCGTCATTGCTGGACCTGATCAACCAGAGTTTCGAAGTGATGCAGACGTCGCTGGCGCAGTACAAGATCGCCGGTTATCCGCCGGATATCCTGATCAACGTGCCCAAGCGGGTGTGCCGGTTCTTCGAGTTCTACAAGGCGCCCGAGTTGATCGCCCTGGGGCGCGAGATCGCCCGCGATACCCTCGATCGCTACGAGGAGGAGCGCCGCTGAGGTTGCAGGTGAGCAGCCTGCCACACAAGCCGCCCTCGCCCCACTCGCCCCTTCACTCCAAAATCAGCCCGTTATCAGCCCCGGTTATCGAGCAGGCGATAGCCGATACCGGCCTCGGTGACGATGAAACGCGGGCAGGTCGGGTCATCCGCCAGTTTCTGACGCAGGTGCCCGACCACGATCCGCAGGTAGTGGCTGTCCTCGGTATGGGTCGGCCCCCAGATGTCCTTGAGCAGTTGCTGCTGGGTGATGACCCGCCCGGGATGCCGTGCCAACTGGGCAAGCACCGCATACTCCTTGCGGGTCAACGCCACTTCCACGCCTTCCAGCGACACCCGGCGATACGCCAGGTCGACGGTCAGCGGACCGAATATCAGCGCCGCCTCCTGGACCTCGCCAGCCGGCACCTGGCGCAGCAGCGCACGGATGCGCGCGAGAAACTCCTGGATGCCAAAGGGCTTGGTCACATAGTCATTGGCACCACCGTCCAGGGCCTGGACCTTCTGGGCTTCACTGGCCCGCACCGACAGCACCAGCACCGGCGCGCCGGACCATTCGCGAAACTCGCGCAGCACCTGCTGGCCGTCCATGTCCGGCAACCCGAGGTCGAGCACCAGCAGGTCGGGCTTGTTCAAGGCGGCATGCGCCAGCCCTTCGGTGCCGGTACCCGCCTCCAGTACCTTGTAGCCCTGGGAAGCCAGGCTGATACGCAGGAACTTGCGAATCTGCGGTTCGTCGTCGATGACCAGAATGGTCGCTATCGGATTCATGGTTGGCGCATCGTCATGAGGAATCGTCGAAGCATATCAGGCTTCACTTTCAAATCCCGGCTGCTCCTGCAAGGGCAGGAATAAGGTGATACAGGTACCCCGACCGTCGATCCCCTCTGCCACGCCGATATGCCCGCCGTGGGCACCGACCATACCCTGACAGATCGCCAGTCCAAGCCCCGTGCCCTGGCCGCCGCGATCACCACGAGCAGCGGTATAGAACATGTCGAAGATCTTGCTCCGCTCCTCCTCTGGAATACCCGGGCCTTCATCACTGACCGAGAAGAACAGTTCGCCGTCGGCAGCTCCCGCACCGATTTGCAGGCGACCCTGGCTCGGCGAAAACCGCGCGGCGTTTTCCATGACATTGACCAGGGCCTGCTCGATCAGCGCCGCATGCACGTAGAGCAACGGCAGCTCATCGGGCACCCGCGTGCTGACCTGCAACGGCGCCAGCACCGCACGCAAGCGATTCAGGGCGCTGCCGACGATATCCGCCGGCGCTACCCAGTCCCGGGCCAGTTTCAGCGCGCCGTGACCAAGGCGCGTCATGTCGAGCAGGTTCTGGATATAGCGGTCGAGCCGTTCGGCCTCGTCGCGGGTGCCTTCCAGCAGTTCCTGG
Organism: Pseudomonas asplenii; assembly: GCF_900105475.1. NCBI lineage: Bacteria > Pseudomonadati > Pseudomonadota > Gammaproteobacteria > Pseudomonadales > Pseudomonadaceae > Pseudomonas > Pseudomonas asplenii. Next base: position 6,461,272 of record NZ_LT629777.1, read on the forward strand.
CGATCGTCCGGCGGAATCGCTTCGCCCAGGGCCAGCAGGCTGTCGATACTGCCACGCATCGAAGTCAGCGGCGTGCGCAGGTCATGGGAAACCGACGCCAGCAGGGCACTGCGCAGTTGCTCGGTTTCCCCGTGCAGACGCGCCGCCTCCAGATCATCGGCCAGTTGCGCCCGGGCCAGGGCCTGGGCCAGTGGTTGGCTCAACGCGGTCAGCAGGCGACGGCGCTGGCCGGTCAACGCCTGGCCTTCGCGGGGACGCACACCGAGTAACGCCAGCGGCCCCTCCTCCGCCGACAGCGGCCACCACCACCAACGCCCGAACGGCAAGGTGCCGGTACCCATTCCAGCGGGTTGGTCGTGCTGCCAGGCCCAGTCGGCGGCAGCACGTTCGGCTTCGGAAAACACCAACGCCCCACCGCTCTCGACAGTCCAGCCCCCCTGACCATCACGATTGAGCAGGCACAACTCCAGTTCCTCCCAACCGCTGAGGTGTTGCGACGCGGCACTGATGACCGCCTGGCGATCGGTGGCAGCGGTCAACTTGCGCGACAGGTCGAGCAGTTCGCTGGTTTCCTCCTGGGTATCGCGCAGCGCCTGCAATTGTCGGCGCTGGCGGGCCGCCAGGTTGCCGGTCAACGCCGCCATCATCAGGAAGAACAGCAGCGTCAGCACATCCTCTTCGCGCTGGATGGCGAAGGAAAAGTTCGGCGGGATGAACAGGAAGTCATAGGTCAGGAACGACAGCACCGCGCAGGCCAGGGAAGGGCCAAGACTGCTGCGCACCGCCACCAGCAGCACCGCAGCGAGGAATACCAGGGAGATGTTCGGCAGCGGCAACACACTGGCCACCCCCCAGGCCAGGCCACTGGCCAACACCGTTGCCAGCAGCGCCAGCAGGTAGTCGAGCCAGACCACCGCCTGGGGTTCGCGAACGCGCGGCGGGTGCGGCTCCTCCAGGCTGTCGAGGACGTTGATTTCCAGCCCACGGGCATTACGCAACAGCCGCGCGGCCAATCCGCCGCCGAACAAGCGGCGGCGCAGGCGCTGGCGGGACTGGCCGACCAGCACCAGGCTGGCCCGACGCTCGGCGGCATGCTGGATCAGCGTCTTGGCCACCTCCCCGGCCCGCAGCAGGACCACTTCGCCACCGAGCCGCTCGGCCAGTTGCTGGGCACTTTGCAGACGCAGCCGCGACTGCTCGTCACGATGGCGACCGTTATCCACATGCACCAGGCTCCAGGGCAGATGACGGCGCTGAGCGACCCGGCTGGCATGCCGCACCAGGCGCTCGGCCTGGGCATCGCCGTCCACGCCAACCAACAACCGCCCGCGAATGGCCGGCGCGGCCTGACCGAGGGTCCGATAGCCCAGGGCCAGATCATTGTCGACCTGGGCGGCAGCGGTCTGCATCGCCAGCTCGCGCAAGGCGTTGAGATTGGTCTGGGTGAAAAACGCGTCGATTGCCGCCCGGGCCTGCTCCGGTACGTAGACCTTGCCGTCGCGCAGGCGCTCGAGCAATTCCCGTGGAGGCAAATCGATCAGCAACAGTTCGTCGGCTTCCTGCAAGACCCAATCCGGCAGCGTCTCGCGCACCTGCACGCCGGTGATGCCGCGCACTTGGTCATTGAGGCTTTCCAGGTGCTGAACGTTGACCGTGGTGAACACGTCGATGCCGGCGGCGAGCAGTTCCTGGACATCCTGCCAGCGTTTCAGATGGCGGCTGCCTGGGGCATTGCTGTGGGCCAGTTCGTCGACCAGCACCAGTGTCGGGCGGGCCTTGAGCAGGCCGTCGAGATCCATTTCCTCAAGCTGTACGCCACGATACTCGGAGCGTACCTGAGGCAGTTGCGGCAGCCCGGTGAGCAGCATCTCGGTCTCTGCCCGGCCATGGGTCTCGACCACGCCGACGATCAGCTTCACACCCTGGCGCAATTGCGTATGCGCCGCCTGCAACATCGCGTAGGTCTTGCCCACTCCCGGCGCGGCCCCCAGGAATACCTTGAGCCGGCCACGGCCGGTGCGGGGCAGTTCGGCTAACAGCGCGTCGGCGCGACCGGAATCACTCATGTATGGGGTTCTCACTGTTGGAACGGATACTGCCACCCGGATAGGGGGTTAGGGTTTTGGGTCGGGCTGGAAGGCCTCTTCGCGGCGGTTAGCCGCGAAGAGGCCAGCCAACCTTGTCCAATTTCCCACAAACAACAGCACTCACCGAGTTATTTCGAGAGATCGGCCAGCGCCGCATTCAATGCAAGCACATTGACCACCGGCGGGCCAATCAACGGCTGTTCGATGTGCGCCTCCAGCAGTTTTTCGACGGTGGCCGCCGGCAGGTTGCGCGCCTGCGCCACCCGCGCCAGTTGATAGCGAACGGCGGCGGGTGGCAAGTGCGGATCAAGGCCACTGCCAGACGTGGTCAGCAGCGCCAGGGGAACCGGCCCCTGGCTTGGTACGGCCTGCTTGGCCGCATCATCGAAAATTCGCGTCGCCAGCGCCGGGTTGCTCGGGGCCAGGTTGCTTGCGCTACTGGACACCGTGGCAAAGGCCCCGGCCGATGGGCGCGGGTGGAACCAGGCATCGCCAGTGAAGTCCTGGGCAATCAGTGACGAACCGCGGACCTTGCCATCGGCATCGATCAGCAGGCTGCCATTGGCCTGGTCGGGGAAAACGGCCTGGGCCACACCGGTCACCACCAGCGGATAGGCAATACCGGTCAACAGGGTCATCAGGGCCAACAGGCTCAGGGCTGGGCGCCATACGGTAGACATGTTCAGTTCCTCAATTCGGGTAATGCAGCGATTGGGCCAGGCCAGCCCGCGCCTGCAAGGGAGCGGGCTGGAGGGGCTACACCAGATGCAACGCGGTCAGCAGCAGGTCGATGGCCTTGATGCCCACGAACGGCACCAGAATCCCGCCCAGGCCATAGATCAGCAGGTTGCGTCGCAGCAGCTGCGCGGCGCTGGCCGCCTGCACTCTTACGCCACGCAGCGCCAGCGGGATCAGCACGACGATGATCAGCGCGTTAAAGACGATCGCCGAGAGGATCGCGCTCTGCGGACTGGCCAACTGCATGACGTTGAGCACCCCGAGCTGTGGATAGATCGCCGCAAACAGCGCCGGCAGGATCGCGAAGTACTTGGCCACATCGTTGGCGATCGAGAAGGTGGTCAACGCACCCCGGGTCACCAGCAACTCCTTGCCGATCTGCACCACGTCCAGCAACTTGGTCGGATCGCTGTCGAGGTCGACCATGTTCGCCGCTTCCCGCGCGGCCTGGGTGCCATCGTTCATCGCCATGCCGACATCGGCCTGAGCCAGTGCCGGGGCGTCGTTGGCGCCGTCGCCGCACATTGCCACCAGGCGACCGTCGTTCTGTTCCAGACGGATACGCGCCAGTTTCTTCTCCGGCGTGGCCTCGGCCAGTACGTCATCGACCCCGGCCTCGGCAGCGATCGCCGCCGCCGTCAGCGGGTTGTCGCCGGTCACCATGACGGTGCGGATCCCCAGTTTGCGCAGTTCGGCGAAGCGCTCGCGGATGCCCGGCTTGACCACGTCCTTGAGATGAATAGCGCCAAGCAGCTTGCCTTCGCCACAGACCAGCAAGGGAGTGCCGCCACTCTGGGCAATCTTGTCGATCTCCCGGGACAGCGCCGGTTGCAGGTCACTGCGTTGCTGACCCAGGAATGCCAGCAGCGAATCCACCGCACCCTTGCGATACACCCGGCCCTGATGGTCGACACCGGACAAGCGGGTTTCGGCGCTGAACGGCACGGCGGTCAGTTCGGTAGCCGCCGGTTCCGGCTGTGGATAAAGATCACGCAGGTATTCGACGATCGACTTGCCTTCAGCGGTCTCGTCGGCCAGCGAGGCCAGCAAGGCGCCTTGGGCCAACTCGCGCACCGGCACACCCGGCGCCGGATGAATCGCACTGCAACGGCGGTTACCGAAGGTGATGGTGCCGGTCTTGTCCAGCAACAGCACATGCACGTCGCCGGCCGCCTCCACCGCCCGGCCAGACTTGGCGATCACGTTCAGACGCACCAGGCGGTCCATCCCGGCAATACCGATGGCCGACAGCAAACCGCCAATGGTGGTCGGGATCAACGTCACCAGCAGCGCCACCAGGAACACCAGCGGCAGGCTGCCACCGGCAAAGTGGGCGAACGGCTGCAGGGTCACCACCACCAGCAGGAAGATCAGCGTCAGACCGATCAGCAGGATGTCCAGCGCAACTTCATTGGGCGTCTTCTGGCGCTTGGCGCCTTCCACCAGGGCGATCATGCGGTCCAGGGTCGACTCACCGGGGTTGCTGGTGATGCGTATCAACAACCAGTCGGATACCAGCCGAGTGTTGCCGGTGACAGCCGAACGGTCGCCGCCGGATTCGCGAATCACCGGTGCCGATTCACCGGTGATCGCTGCTTCGTTCACCGCGGCGATGCCCTCGATCACCTCGCCGTCGCCGGGAATCATTTCGCCGGCTTCGACGCGCACCACATCCCCCTTGCGCAAGCTGTTGGCGGGCACCACCTGGAAGCTGTTGTCAGCCTTGCGCCGCCGTGCGCTCAAGCCCTCGCTGCCGGCCTTGAGGCTGTCGGCGCGGGCCTTGCCCCGCCCTTCGGCAAGGGCTTCGGCGAAGTTGGCGAAGAGCACGGTGAACCACAGCCAAATGGCGATCTGCACCGCGACGAAGGTCGGCACGGCGCTGTTGGGGATCAGGCAGAGGACAGTGGTCAGGATCGCTGTCAGTTCCACCACCAGCATCACCGGCGCGCGTTGCAACTGGCGCGGGTCGAGCTTGACGAAAGCTTGTACCAGCGCCGGCCGCCACAGGTCGGCAAAAGTGGTCTTGGGCTGTTCGACGACAGCCGGTTTTGTTGCGGGAAGCGGCATGTTCATCATCAGATCCTCAGTTCTTCAGTCCAGGCACAATCAGGCTCAAATGCTCTGCAATCGGTCCCAGAGCCAAGGCCGGCAGGAACGTCAGGCCACCCACCAGCAGGATCGTCACGGTCAACAGGGTGACGAACAGCGGGCCATGGGTTGGAAAGCTGTTCTGCCCGACCGGCACGGTTTTCTTCAGAGCCAGGCTGCCTGCCAGGGCCAGCACCGGGAGGATGTAGCCGAAGCGACCCAACAGCATGGCGAGGCTCAGCATCAGATTGTGGAACGAGGTGTTGCCGCTGAAACCGCCGAACGCCGAGCCGTTGTTGGCACTGGCCGAGGTGTAGGCGTACAGCAACTGGCTGAAACCATGGGCGCCGGGATTGCTGACCGCACCAGCCGGGCCAGGCAGGCTGGCGGCGATGGCACCGAGCACCAGGGTGCCGATCGGCATCACCAGCAGGGTCACCACCAGCAGTTGCACTTCCCGGGCCTGGAGTTTCTTGCCCAGATATTCCGGGGTCCGACCGATCATCAGGCCGGCGAGGAACACCGCGATCAGCACGTTCAGCAACATGCCGTAGAGGCCCGCGCCGACGCCGCCGAAGATCACTTCACCGACCATCATGTTGACCAGCGCGACCATGCCGCTCAGCGGGTTGAGGCTGTCGTGCATCGCGTTGACCGAACCGTTGGACGCGGCGGTGGTGGTCACCGCCCAGAGCACCGTACCGGTGGTGCCGAAACGGGTTTCCTTGCCTTCCAGCGGCGCGGTCTGCTCCACCAGCGGGTTGTTCAGCGTCGGGTTCGGCTGGTACTCGGCATACAGCGAGACCGCGCCACCGATCAGCAGCAGGGCCAGCATACAACCGAGAATCGCGCGGCTCTGGCGCAGGTCCTTGACGTAGTGACCGAAGGTGAACACCAGTGCCGCCGGGATCAGAATGATCGAGGCCAGTTCGATCAGGTCGCTCCAGGCCGTCGGGTTTTCGAACGGGTGCGCCGAGTTGGCACCGAAGAAACCGCCGCCGTTGGTACCCAACTGCTTGATGGCGATCTGGCTGGCCGCCGGGCCGAGCGGAATCACCTGGTCGACACCCTGCAGGGTCACGGCATTGACGTAGTGCGCGAAAGTCTGCGGCACGCCCTGCCATACCAGGAACAGCGCCAGCAACAGACACAGCGGCAGCAGGCCATAGAGGGTGGCGCGGGTCATGTCGACCCAGAAGTTGCCGAGGGTTGCCGCCGAACGACGGGCGATACCCCGACACAGCGCGACCAGCACAGCCAGGCCGGTGGCGGCACTGACGAAGTTCTGCACGGTCAGGCCGGCCATCTGGCTCAGGTAGCTGAGGGAGGCCTCGCCGCTATAGTTCTGCCAGTTGGTGTTGGTCATGAAACTGACCGCGGTATTGAACGCCAACGTCCACTCCTGACCCGGCAGGTTCTGCGGGTTGAGCGGCAGGTATTGCTGGAACAGCAGGATCGCGAACAGCAGTGCGAAACCGGCGAAGTTGAAGGCCAGCAGGGCCAGGGTGTACTTCTGCCAGCTCTGTTCCTCCTTGTCATCGACACCGGACAGGCGATAGCAGACCCGCTCCACCGGCCCCAATACCGGCGTCAGCCAGGTACGCCGCCCCTCCATCACGTTGTAGTAAAACCGCCCCAGAGCGGGCGCAGGCAACAGCACCAGCGCCAGGAAGGCCAAGATCAGCCAATAGTCATAAGCCTGCATAACCGCCGCTCCTAGTTCCGATCCGCGCGCAACAGCGCAACCAGTAGATAGATGAACAGCGCCACTGCCAGCAGCAGTGACACCGCGTCCAGAATGCCCATGGGATTTCTCCGTGATACGGCGATTGCCGCGTGTGGGAGCATTGTCGGAAGGAAGGCCGTAAAGGAACGAGAGCGACGCCTGGGGCGATACGTAAAGAAGGCGTAAAGAGTCAGTTTACAGAGGCATTACGCCCTAGAATCGGCAGGGCGCTACCCCCGGAACCCGCAGCCAGGGCGCCGGATGCCGGGGCTTTATGTCGAAACTGTTACATAACCGACAACCGCTCAACATGCGACGCCTGTAGCGTCTCGCGCGGCTACACTTGAAATGGACACTCGTGCCTGCGGGCCGGGCCCTCCCTACGTGCAACAACCTCGCGGAACGTTTCCCGCTTCGCGGCTTTACCGGCAGATAATCACACGCATGCAGAACACTCCCGCTCCTCTGGCCGATGTCAACAAAACGCTATCGCCGGGCGATGACAAGCGCTGGAATGTCCGCGCGCTGATCGTCGACGACGATATTCCGATCCGTGAACTGCTGATCGACTACCTGGCCCGTTTCAGCATCCAGGGCATTGGGGTCACCGACGGCGCGGCAATGCGTCAGGCCCTGCAACTGGAAACCTTCGATGTGGTGGTCCTGGACCTGATGCTGCCAGGCGAGGATGGCCTGTCGCTGTGCCGCTGGCTGCGCACCGAATCGGATATCCCGATCCTGATGCTGACCGCCCGTTGCGAACCCACCGACCGGATCATCGGCCTGGAACTGGGCGCCGACGACTACATGGCCAAACCGTTCGAGCCACGGGAACTGGTGGCGCGCATCCAGACCATCCTGCGCCGGGTACGCGACGACCGCACCGAGCAACGGGCCAACATCCGTTTCGACAACTGGCGCCTGAACAGCGTATTGCGCCAGTTGATCGCCGACGATGGATTGGTGGTGCCGCTGTCCAATGCCGAGTTCCGCCTGCTCTGGGTATTCATCGAACGACCACGCCGGGTACTGAGCCGCGAACAGTTGCTCGACGCTGCCCGGGGTCGCTCGATCGAAGCGTTCGATCGCAGTATCGACCTGCTGGTGTCGCGGCTGCGGCAGAAACTGGGCGACGATCCGAAATCGCCACAGTTGATCAAGACCGTACGCGGTGAAGGTTACCTGTTCGACGCGCGAGACATCGGCTGATGCGTCCCCGCTTCAACACGCTGTTCGGACGCCTGTTCGGCGTGTTGATGCTGGCTATCGTGCTGGCGCATCTATTGGCCTTTATCTGGTTCCATCATTACGGTGGTGGACCTCCCCCACCACCGCCCTCGTCCTCAACGATGTCGGAGCCGTTCGACCCGCGCTTCCCGCCACCGCACGGTCATCGACCACCACGGCCATGGTTCGGCGGACCGATGGTACCGCTGACCTTCCAGTTCATCGCCCTGACGATCGCCGCCTGGTACGGCGCCAAGTTGCTGACCCGGCCGATCAAGCGCCTGAGCGAGGCCGCCGAGCGCCTGAGTGAAGACCTCGACAGTCCACCACTGGATGAAACCGGTCCATGGGAAGCACGCCAGGCCGCCGCCACCTTCAACCTGATGCAACGGCGCATCCGTGAGCAGGTGCAGCAGCGTGGCCGCATGCTCGGTGCGGTGTCCCACGACCTGCGCACGCCGTTGTCACGCCTCAAGCTGCGTCTGGAACAGATCGACGACGTAAAACTGCAGGGGCAGATGCGTCAGGACCTCAACGACATGATCGGTATGCTCGATGCCACCCTGAGCTACCTGCATGAACAACGCACCAGCGAAACCCTGCAATGGATGGACGTGCAGGCCCTGGTCGAGTCCCTGTGTGAAAACGCCCAGGATCAAGGAGCCCAGGTCCGTGCCAGTGGGCATTGCGCGCCCTTGCTGGTACAGCCGATGGCCTTGCGTTCGTGCCTGAACAACCTGATGGACAACGCCCTGCGCTACGCCGGCGATGCCCTGATCACCCTCGAGGACAGCCGGCGCCAGTTGATCATCCGGGTCATCGACCACGGTCCCGGCATCGCCGCCGACAAGCGCGAGGCGGTATTCGAACCTTTCTATCGCCTGGAAGGCTCGCGCAACCGCAACTCCGGCGGGGTCGGCCTGGGCATGACCATCGCCCGTGAAGCCGCGCAACGCCTGGGCGGAGAGCTGTTGCTGGAGGACACCCCCGGTGGCGGCCTGACCGCCGTGGTCAGCCTGCCCCGCGCCTGATCGTCATGTGTGGCGGCCGGTACAAAGCCCACATACCCTCGACAACTGCCCCTGGGAGTCTGCATGAGCCGGTGTTGCGCCACCGGCCTTGCCAACACTTAGGGAGTGAGCATCATGATCGGTAGCGTCAGCAGTCTACTGAGCTATGTCGGCTACAACAGCACGACGACGGCCACGCAACGCCAACAACAATTCCAGAAACAACTGCTCGCCAAGCTCGATACCAACGGCGACGGTTCCATCAGCCAGGATGAACTCAAGACCGCCCAGTCAAAAGATGGCGACAACAAACTGCTGGCGGATCTGAGCCAGAATTTCACTTCGCTCGACAGCGACAGCAGCGGTGGCATCAGCCTTGACGAGCTGGCCGCACTCAAGCGCCCGGAACATGGCGACCATGCGCCTGATACCCAACTGGCCGATGCCCTGCTCAAGGCGCTGGACAGCAATGGCGATGGCACCCTCAGTAACGATGAACTGGCCACCGGCCTGAGCAATGCCGGCAGCAGCGCCGACAGCACTTCGCTGTTCTCGGCCCTGGACAAGGACTCCAGCGGTAGCCTCAGCGTTGACGAACTGGCCGCAGCCCTCGCGCCGCCTGTGCCGCCAGTCCAACTGTCGAGCAGCCAACTGTTCAGCCAACTGGACACCGATGGCGATGGCAGTATCAGCCAGGCCGAACTGGCCAGCGCGCTGCAGGGCAGCACTGACAGCAGCTCGAACTGCGCGGTGACCACCGACAGCACGACAACCGTCAGCACCGGCAATACCGCCAGTGCCCTGCTGCTCAAGGCCCTGGCCGATGCCAGTGGCACCTCGACCAGCACCACTCAGAAGGCTCAGGACAACATCGCCGAAGCCCTCAGCCGCCTGATGGTCAGCCTCAACACCCAGTATCAGAACCGCAATACCGTGACGGCGACCAGCAGCACCGCTGCCGCAGCCTGATCCCTGAGGGCACCGCTCACAGAGCTTCCCACTCAGGGAGAGTGCGGGCCCTCAGACTTTCTCGTCGTGCCGCCCCTGGCTCGCACTCCAGTCGAGCAGCAGGCTGTAGGCCACCGCCAACAAGGTGGGGCCGATAAACAGACCGATAAAACCGAAGCTGATCAAACCGCCGAAGACGCCCAGCAACACCACCACCAATGGCAAATTGCCGCCCCGGCTGATCAGGTACGGCTTGAGTACGTTGTCCACGCCACTGATGATGAACGTGCCCCAGATGCCGAGGAACACCGCCATACCGTACTCGCCCTTCCAGGCCAGCCAGGCCGTGGCTGGAATCCACACCAGCGGCGGTCCCATGGGGATCAGGCTGAGCAGAAAGGTCGCCAACCCCAGCACCAGGGCACCCGGCACCCCGGCGATCAGGAAGCCGATCAGGGCCAGCACGGCCTGGGCCGCCGCCGTACCGATCACGCCATTGACCACCCGTTGCACCGTACCGGCCACCAGCCCCTGGTAATAACCGGCACGTTCGCCGATCAGTCGCTCCAGCAGGCTGAGGACGAACGCCGCCAACCGAGGCCCATCCCGATAGAAAAAAAATACGAAAAGGATGCTCAGGGTCAGTTCGAGAATCCCGCTGCCGATCTGTGCGCTGCGGGCCAGCAACCAGTTGCCGACCTGCCCCAGATAGGGCTTGACCGCCACCATCAGCGCCGCGCCCTGCTCATCGATGGTATTCCAGATACCCACCAGCCGCTCACCGACCAGCGGTACCCCTGCCAGCCAGGAAGGCGCCTCGGGCAGGCCGTCGACCTGAACATCCTTGATGAAGGCCACCGCATCGCGCACATGGTCCGCCAGGTTGAGCCCCAGCCACACCAGCGGAGCCGCCACCAGCACCATCCAGCCCAGGGTCAGCACGCCGGCGGCCAGCGTCTCGCGTCCACCCAGCAGACGCGTGAGCAACAGCATCAGCGGCCAACTGGCAAAGGCCAGCACCGCGCCCCAGAACAGCGCCGACCAGAACGGCGCCATCACCCACAAACTGGCACCAAACAGCACCAGGAGCAGTATCTGCACCAACAGTCGATCATTATTGAGCATGGGGATTCCACAGAGAGATTCAGAGAGGAAAGCTTAGGCGAACTCACGAACGTGCGTTCGCCGCGTCACGACTATCGCAACAGTTCCAGGTGCAGGCCGGCGGTCTTGCCGTCCCCCAGTTCCAGCCGGGCCGCCCTGACTCCGGCGGCCACCAGCGCCTGGCGCCAGGCCTCGGCGGCACTGCCCGACAGGCTGATGCGCGAGGTGGTATCGAGATTCAGGCCCCTGGAGATCAGCGAAACCCAGGTAGCCTGCGGCTCGCCGACCAGCTTCGGCAGGTCGAGCTTGCCGGTATCGCGCAACTCGCGCAGCAAGGTCGCCGACGTCGGCAGCAACTCGCCCAACGGTGCATTCGCGGCAAACTGCTCGACATGCAGGTACGCCCGGCGATTGCCCCGGGTAATGCTGTACAAGGCCATCAGCGAATCATCCTGCGGCGCGGCCAGGCGCAGCAACAGGTAGGCCTGCTGATCGTCGGCCCCGGACAGCAGCGGATTGCCGAAGACCTCATTGGCCCACAGGCTGTTCTCGCCGCAATCGCGGGCCTGACACCAGAACAGCAACTGCGCGCCCTCCTTCTGCAAGGCTTCACGGGCTGCAGTAAAGGCTTCGTTGGCGCTGCGTTCCGGCGGCAGCTCGTAGGTCACCGAGGTCATCTGCCCACGGGCATTGACCTGGCCTTCGCTGCGCAGCCGGTTGCTGATCTTGCGGATCGAGCCCTGTGGATAAATACGCTCCAGCTCGGCGGGTGCCCGGTAGTCGACGATCTGGGCATCGGCCAGGCGCGGTACCAGCGGCAGGTCATGGCTGCCCGGTACGTCGGCGGCCAGCAGCGTACTGCTGACACAGGCCAGGCCCAGGGCCGCAGCCAGGGTGGTGGATAATTTCATCGGATCGGCAGCGCCTGAACAGTGGGCACGGATGCCGTAACGGGACGACATGAAGTCGCGGCAGTATCGAGGTCTGGCATGGTTGTCTCCCTTTCAACCCGTCAAGCCTCGACAGTTGCCGGGCGCAAGTCAAGGAATGCCGAAGAAGCGATTGAAACAGTCTGCAACAAGGGCCGCCCCAGCCTCGTCGTTCAAATGCAGATGATGACCACCCGGCAGCACCTGCTGCTTGAAGGGTAGCTGCTCCAGCAGACTGCGATGCTGAACCAGCATGCCTTGCTCGGCCACCACCAGTTGTGCCGGACACGCCACCCGGCGGACGAAGGCCATGGCCTGCTCGTCGGTCAGGCGCAGCGGCGAAGCCAGTGTCAGGCGGTTGTCGCTACGCCAGGTGTAGCCGCCGGGAACCGGCATCAGGCCGCGCTGGGCCAGCAACTCGGCGGCTTCGCGGCTGACCGCCACCAGGCCCTTCATCCGCGCCTCGACGGCCTGCGCCAGGCTTGGATGCACCGACTTGCGTTTGTCTTGCAGGCGCAATTGCGCCTGCAAGGCCATGCCCAGGCGCTCGGCCGCGCTCTCGCCGCTGGCGGTAGGCGGGATTACACCGTCGATCAGCGCCAGATGCGAAACCCGCTCGGGCAACGCCCCGGCCAGCACCACCGAGACAATCGCACCGAGGGAGTGCCCCAACAGCGCGAAACGCTGCCAGCCCAGTTGCTCGGCCACCTGCAACACATCATGGACATAATCCCAGAGGGCATAACCGGCCCCCACCGGGCGGTGTCCGGAATGCCCATGGCCGGCCATGTCGAGGGCGACGATACGCAGCCCCTTCAACTTCGGCGCAAGGCGCACAAAACTGTTGGCGTTATCCAGCCAGCCATGCAGGGCAATCACCGGCAGACCGTCTTCCGGGCCGAACAGATGAGCCGCCAGTTCGATATGCGGCAGACTCAGGCGCACTTCCTCGACCGCCGCGCTCATGGTTGACGCCCTTCGCTGGCGCGCCGCTCCCAGCGGGCGAAGATGTCCTTGAGCAGTTGCGCGGTGTCCAGTGGACGTTCCAGTGGAAACATGTGGCCTCCGGGCATGCTCAGGGATTCACCCTGGGGCAAACGCCCTACGGTGCGGGAGTGATGACGCATCACCACGCGACTGGAGCGACCGCGCACCATCGCCAGCGGTACTTCAAGATGTCGGGCCAGGCCCGGACTGGTATGGGGTACGCCGCGATAGATCTTGATTTCGGTGTCCGGATCGAAGCTCAGGCGCAGGCGACCGTCCTCGGCACGCAGGCCGTGTTGCAGATAGGCGTCGAAGCAATCCGGGTCGAAACCGCGAAACAGGGCCTTGCCCGCAAAATACTGGCGAGCCGCCTCCAGATCGCTGAACTCCTCGCGGCGACCCAGGGTACGCCCGGCCGGGGTCAGCCGGTCGATGAAACCCAGGCGCTTGGCCGCCCGGATCACCCACTGGTCGGCCCGGGTCAGCACCGGCGAGTCGAGCATCACCAGTCCCTTGTACAGCTGCGGCCGCCGCAACGCCGCATGCAGGTGCAGGACCCCGCCCAGGGAATGGCCGACGCCCCAGACCGGCCCGGGCTGCTGTTCGAGATGGTGGATCAGTTCATCGACCAGGTTGCGCCAGTTGTCATCCACCGGGAAACGCGGGTCGTGGGCATGCTGTTGCAGATGGGCAACTTCATACTCCGGCGACAGGGCCGCGAACAGCTTGCCGTAGGTACCCGAGGGGAACCCGTTGGCGTGGGCGAAGAAGACGTGCTGCGACATACCGGAGCCCTTTCAAGGGAAAACAGGTGTCCATTGTCGACAGGACACCGGCCGCCAGCAATGACCGTAACTGCCAGGAAGGATGACAGTCCGGCCAAGACCATGGCGTCGTTCAGCGGTTCGGCGGGGTCTGCCCAACTGGCACCACAGCCATGGTCAGGCGCGAGACGCAGTGGGTCTTGCCGTCGTCGTTGGTCAGGCGAATGTCCCAGACATGGGTGCTGCGACCGATATGGATCGCGGTCGCCACCGCCGTGACCCGTCCGCTGCGCACACCCCGCAGGTGGTTGGCGTTGATTTCCAGGCCCACGCAGTAGTATTGGCTGGTATCGACACACAGATAGCTGGCCATCGAGCCAACCGTCTCGGCCAACACCACCGAGGCACCGCCATGCAGCAGGCCGAACGGCTGGTGAGTACGGTGGTCGACCACCATGCTGGCGGTCAGCGACTGGTCGTCGAAAGATTCGAAGCGAATATCCAGCACTTCGCTGATGGTGTTCTTCCCCGCTGCATTGAGCTGGTCGATGTTCGGAACGGTGCGCCACAAGGTCATCTTGCACTCCTCGATTATTGTTAGTCATTCCTGGCACAGCATCGGCTGCCCGTGCGCGCTCCAGGCCTGGAACCAGCGTTGCTCGATCACGGCCCGCCTGATCTTCAGGGTAGGCGTGAGAAAGCCGTTTTCAACCGCTCAACTATCTTTCACCCCCCCAGCACACGCAAGCGCTGATGTCAGTCGAGGGCCTGGCTGACCTGTTCCAACACGGTCGCCAGCCCTGCCCGCCGCTTCGCACTCGACGCCTGCTCGAACCTCGCGGCCCCATCCCCTGCACTGAAGAAACGGGGAGTGGAATCTGATAGTTGCAGGACGGCCGCTGCTGTCGAATTGCCGGTTTCCCAGTCCCTTACGAGGCTTTCATGTCGACGATAGGCAATCTCTTGCGCAGCCTTATTCCCTTGCACAACCGCCGACCCAAAGCAGGCCAGGCTCCACTCGTAGTCGGGACGGACCGTTACCGGCCCTCCTGGCCGGGACAGGACCCGATAGCGGAGCCTTCGAGAATCGAAAGGGACATGACCCTGCTGGGGCTCAAGGATTCAATGGATTCGGCACGCGACTTTATCGCCAGTACCCCCGCGCTACGTGCCTATCCCCTTTACGGCCTGCTTGAGCTGATGGTGGCCAGCGCCATCCGATTTCCCAACATCCTGCGCAGTTGGGACGGTGTGGCACTGGAGGGTGGCGGTCGGGTGTCACTGCATGTGCAGAAAAAGCTTTTCGACCTGCGGGTGCCGACCACCTTGTCACCCCAGATGACCAAGGCCCTGAAGAACTGCGCCCTGAACATCGCCGCCAACCTGGACGGCAGCACCGCCCCCCTGCCCTTCGACGACATCGACATCCACCAGCCGTTCAGGCACTGGAACAAGAACACGATCTGTCAGGTATTGCGGACCCTGCAAGTGACAAACGTCAACATGACCGGAGCCGACCTGAGTGGCGGCGACCTGGCCGGCGTACGCTTCTTCGGCCAGTACCACGAGGCGAACTTCATGGCAGCCAATCTGAAGGGTGCGCTGTTGTCGAGCGGGTTCAAGGGTAACAACTTCAACTATTGTGACCTGCGCCACGCCATGCTCTCAGGCTACCTGGAGCAGTGCACCTTCAAGGGGGCGAAGGTCAATACGGTGACCTTGAAACAGGCCCGCAGCGAACTGAGCGGGGCCGTGCTGACCCCGTGAATGCGATCAGACGTGACGAACACCGTTGAGTGTCATGGCCCCGGCCAGCGGCCAGTCCCCTTCCAGCTCCGCCAGGCTGGCGGTGTTCATCGGTTGCGGGCTGCGCAGATGGCCCGCTTCGAGCAGGCTGATCAGGCTGCCAACCAACGGCTGGTGGCTGACCAGCAGCAAATTGTCGGCGCTATCGAGCTGCTCCAGTACCCGCGATGGATGGCTATCGGGCGTCAGCCAGGGCACGGTGATGATCGACGGCTCGAAGCCCAGGACGTCGCGCACCAGTTGCGCCGTCTGCTGGGCCCGTACATAGGGACTGGCGTAGATCGCCGCCAGGGGCTGGCCGATCAGGTGGGCAGCGCTGCGCAGTACTTCCTGACGCCCATGAGCGGTCAGATTGCGCTCGGCGTCGCTGCTCCTCTGCGGCTCGGCCTGCCCATGACGCAACACCCACAGCTTCATAACTTGGGTTCCTCGTCACGCGCGGGGTGCGGCGCTGGCGGCACGCTGTGCGCAGCCTCGCCTTCCGGCGCGCGCGGGGTCGGCCAGTCGGCGAATGGCCAGGGTTTCTGGTCACTGTGGAAGGTGCCGAAACGGCCGATCTGGGCGAGGAACTGGCTGAGGCTGTCACCGAAACTCATCAGGTTGCCGCTCGGCGCACCATAGAATAGCCGGTAGCCCAACTGGATCAGCACCACGACGCCGAGGATGAATTGCGCGACCTGCCAGACCAGCAGGAATACCAGCATCCACACCACGCGCAGCACGATGGAATCATACTTGGCTTCGTTCATGTCTTGCTCCTATTGCGTGGAATCAGTTGAAACCGCTGGTGGAAATGAAATCGACGTCGGTCTTCGGCTCGCCGCGCATCAGCAGGGCAATCACCTGCTCCAGCGTACGGCCCTCGAACAGGATCGCATGCAGGCCCGCCACCAGCGGCATGTAGACGCCCAGCTCCTGGGCCTTGGCCTTGAGCACCTTGAGGGTATTGACCCCTTCAGCCACTTCGCCGAGGCGGTTGACCGCTTCGTCAAGGCTCAGCCCCTGGCCCAGGGCGAAACCGACCTGGTAGTTGCGGCTCTTGGGCGAGGAACAGGTGACGATCAGGTCGCCGACCCCGGCCAGACCGAGAAAGGTCATCGGATTGGCGCCCTGGCTCACGGCAAACCGGGTCATCTCGGCCAGGGCCCGGGTAATCAGCATGCTCTTGGTGTTCTCGCCCATGCCGAGGGCCACCGCCATGCCGGCAATGATCGCATAGACGTTCTTCAACGCCCCGCCCAGCTCGACGCCAAAGCGGTCGGCGCTGGCGTAGACCCGGAACGTGCTGCCGTGCAAGGCCGCCTGGACCCGGCTGCAGAGTTCCTCGTCCTCGCTGGCGACCACCGTGGCGGTCAAGGCATGCTCGGCCACTTCACGGGCCAGGTTCGGCCCGGACAACACGCCAATCCGCGCCTGCGGGGCGATGTCTGCAAGGATTTCACTCATCAGCTTGAAGGTCTGGGGCTCGATGCCTTTGGTCAGGCTCACCAGCAGCTTGCCCCGCAAGCGCTCGGCATGATCAGCCAGCACGCTGCGCAGGGCACTGGATGGCAGGGCGACAAAGAACAACTCGCAGCCGTCGAGCGTGGCGGCCAGGTCAGTCACCGGCTCGACCGCCGGATTGATCTTGATTCCCTTGAGATAGCGCGGGTTCTCGCGATTGACACGAATGGCCTCGGCCTGTTCAGGGTCGCGCATCCATTGGCGCACCCGATGACCGTTCTCGGCCAGCAGATTGGCCACGGCGGTTCCGAAGCTTCCGCCCCCCAGGACCGCAATAGGGTGCTGTTCAGTCATATGCAATCCGTTTTTACCAATGGCGATGGCCGCATTATACGGAGCCACCGGGCCGCATCCAGTCCCAAACGCATTCGGCACGTTACACACTGATTCGAGGATTTTTCCGCGTTCAGGGACAGAATGCAGGCCCAGTGCCATGGCAAACCTGTCCGGCTCGGTTAACATGGGCGGCTATTACCGTTATCAAGGCTGAGCCGTGCATCCTGGCCCTCCCCCTCGCCGATCCTCCGTTCTCCTGGCACTGCTGTTCAGCACGCCCGTGCTGGGCGACGACCTGTTCCTGGAAAACCAGCCGCTGCCCGAGGTATTGACCGCGACACGGCTGAAACAATCCCCCGCGTCGGTGCCCGGCAGCATGACGGTCATCGACAACGAACTGATCAAGGCCAGCGGCGCCCGCGATATCGCCGAACTGCTGCGGCTGGTGCCGGGCATGATGGTCGGCTACACCAACGGCAACCAGGCGGCGATCAACTATCACGGTACCGATGCCGCCAATGCCCGACGCATGCAGGTGCTGATCGACGGGCGCTCGGTGTACCGGGCGGGCTTGGCGACGGTGGACTGGAGCGACATTCCGGTGGCCATGGAGGATATCGAGCGCATCGAGGTCTTCCGCGGACCGAACACCGTCAGCTATGGCGCCAACGCGCTGATGGCGGTGGTCAACATTCTCACCAAGTCGCCCGGCAGCACCCACGGCTCGCGGCTCAAGGTCACCCGTGGCGAACGCGGCATCAACGACTGGTACGCCAGCCAGGGCGTCGGCTGGGACACCGGCGACCTGCGTCTGTCGATGTCCGGCAAGCAGGACGACGGTTTCGACAGCAACCGCGTCGGTGCCGACTACCGCGACAGCCGGCGGCTGAACCGCTTCAACCTGTCGGTCAGCCAGATGCTCGATGACAGCCAGAGCCTCGACTGGCAGTTGAACGCAAAGGAAGGCACCAACCAGCGACCGTACACCTACCAGGCGGTGTTCCCCAACATCCAGGAGGCCGGCGACAACTCCGACGTGGTAGCCAAGGACTACGCCGCCTCCCTGCGCTGGAACCTCGACCTCAGCCCGCAGCACAGCCTGTATGTGCAGGGTTCGGCGCAGCACTGGGACCGCCAGCAGGTCTGGCGCGCCTGTGATGCCAAGGTGTCGTTCAGCCCGCAACTGACCCAGTTGTGGCAGCTCAACCCCAACTATGCGGAAAACCTGGCGCGTCACATGACCAGCTATTCGGTGGGCAGCCCACCGGCCGGCAGTGCCACCGAGCAAGCCCTGGCCAACCAGGTGCTGGATCAATGGGGCAACGGCGGCAGTAACACCGTCTGCGGCGATATCGACCAGAGCACCCGCGAAACCCGCTATGACCTGGAAATCCAGGACACCCTGAGCCTGTCAGACAGCCTGCGTCTGGTCAGTGGCATGAACTATCGCTACGACCAGGCCAACTCCGAAACCTATTTCAACGGCACACTCGACGACAACACCTGGCGCCTGTTCGGCCAGCTCGAGTGGCGCGCCAGCGAGCATTGGCTGCTCCAGGGCGGCGCCATGTACGAATACACGCAACTGACCGACGACTCGCTGACCCCACGTTTTGCCGTCAACTACCTGATCAACCCACGCCATGGCCTGCGCGCCGTGTATTCGGAAGCCATCCGCTCGCCGGACATGTTCGAGAACAACGTCAACTGGAGCTACCGGGTCACCAATCTGGATTCGCCGACCTACGGCCAGAACAGCGGCCAGTATTTCGTCAAGACCCGCGGCCCGGGCAACCTCGACAAGGAGCTGATGCGCTCGCGAGAGCTGGGCTACAACGGTTTCTTCGCCGATATCGGACTGAATCTCGACGTAAAACTGTTCTACGACGAAATCACCTCGATGATCAGTTCGCCCCTGCGCAACAACCAGTACATCGCCAGCAATGCCAACAGCGCGCGCTTTCGCGGCAGCGAAACGCAGTTCGACTGGCGCGTGAGCAGCGCCGACCGGCTACGGCTGACCTACGCCTATGTCGATGTGCAGGCGAGCAATAGCGCCGACGCCCAGTTCACCGCTCGCAACAGCGGCTCGGCCGGCTGGCTGCGTGACTGGGGCACGGGCTGGTCGAGTTCGCTGTTCTATTACGGTGACGACGCGATCAACCAGTACCGCTTCGAGCGGGTCGACCTGCGCATCGCCAAGCGCATTCCTCTGCGCAAAGCCAGCCTCGAACTGTCGGGAGTGATGCAGCAGCGCCTTGACGACCAGCCCATCACCTGGCCCGACAACAACTATGACCAGCGCCAGGTTCTCTACTTCAGCGCCGAGCTGGAATTCTGAGCATGAACGAGAGTCGGTCAAGGATGACAAGGGCGTGCCGCGGCTGGCTGCCAAAGCTGATGGTTTGCCTGCTGGGCCTGCTGCTGGTCTCCCAACCCCAGCAACAGGCCCGGGCCGCCGATGTGCTGCTCACAGGGGCTGAAGACAGCCCCGGCGTGCAGGGTTTCACCAGTGCCCTGGCTCGACAGCGACCCGAAGACCGGGTGCGCTTCGTGCCGTTCGGGCAATTGCCGGCGCCGGGCCAACTGCCAGCCGGCACGCGGCTGATTCTGCTCGACCCGCCCAGCCTCGACTGGCGCCTGTCGGACAGTCAGGGCCCGGCGACACTGGTGCTGCGTATCAGCCGCCTGCAAGCCCACCAACGCCTGGGCCAATCACTTCCCCATCAGCTCAGCCTGCTCTGGAGCGATCCGCCGCCGGCTCGGCAGTTGCGCCTGATACGGACCGTGCTGCCGCAGGTCCGGCGCGTCGGCGTGCTGTACGACGAGGACAGCGAGTTCCTGCTCGCCGAACTGCGCCAGGCCGCCCAGCCACTGGGTCTGGAAATCGTCGCCCAGCGCTGGGACAACACCGTCGACAGCCGGCCGCTGCAGGACCTGCTGCGCAACAGCGATGTGTTGCTGGGGATCGACGATACGACCTTGTACAACCCCAAAACCGCGAAAAACCTGCTGCTCAGCAGCTATGCCCGACAACTGGCACTGATCGGCCCCAATGCCGGCTTCGTCAAGGCTGGCAGCCTGGCCAGCAGTTACAGCGACCAGAACGACTGGCTGGTCGTCCTCGACAACCTGCTCGACCAGCCTCCTTCCAGTTGGCCGCGCACCCTTTATCCTTCCCGCTTCAAGGTCCTGAGCAACCCGCAGGTTGCTCGCTCGCTGAGCCTGGAGACGATCGACGAAGCGTCCGTCGCCACCCAGTTGGCCGAAGGAGAACCGCATCCATGAATCTTCGCCGGCATTGGGGCATCAACGCCCGTACCCAGATGATCAGCCTCGGCCCGGCGCTGTTGCTGACCCTGCTGCTGATCAGTTTCTTCACCTTCGTGCGAATCCAGGACCTGCGCCAGGAACTCAACCACACCGGCCAACTGATCGCCAACCAACTGGCGCCGGCCACGGAATACGGGGTCATTTCCGGTAACAGCGACGTGCTCGAAAGCCTGATGAAAGCCAGCCTGGCGACGCCTCATGTGCGTTTTCTCGAAGTCCAGGACCGGAGCAACAATATCCTGGTCTATGTCGAACAACCCGCCGAAAGCCAAAGCCGTACCCAGCAGGTCGAGATCTTCCAGGCTCCGGTACGCCTGCAGCGGATCAAGCTCGACAGCGATTTCCTGCAAGGCGCCTACGCCAACACGACTGCGACCGGCGAGGATTATCTGGGCCGCGTGATCGTCGGCATGTCAAACGGTGCCTTCAACCAGCGCCAGCAGGAAATCCTGCTCAAGGCCGGGATCCTCGCACTGTTCGCCCTGCTCTTCACCTTCCTGCTCGCACGCCGCCTGGCGGCCAACCTGTCGCAGCCGATCAGCGCCATGGGCCATGCGGTAAAGGCTATCCAGCAAGGCGACTACAAGACCCCGCTGCCGGTGCCGGACGACACCGAACTGGGCGACCTGGCGCGGCACATCAACAACCTCGCCAGCGGCCTTGAACAAGCCAGCCGCGAGCAGCACCAGGCCATCGCGCAACTGATCCAGACCCGCGAAGAAGCGGAGCGGGCGAACAACGCCAAGTCCGACTTCCTGGCGATGATGAGCCACGAGTTGCGCACCCCGATGAACGGCGTACTGGGCATGCTGCAACTGCTCGAAACCACGGAAATGAGCGAGGAACAGGCCGAATACGCAGCACTGGCCTCGGAATCCACCGAACACCTGCTGAAGGTCATCAATGACATCCTCGATTTCTCGCGAATCGAACGCTCGGCCCTGGAGCTGGAGCACATTCCGTTCGCCCTTGGCGAGTTGATCGGCAGTTGCGCCCAGGCATTCCAGCACAGCGCCGTACAGCGCGGCCTGCAGTTGAACCTGCGATTCCCGGCCGGACTGGAAAAGCTGCAGGTCAAGGGTGATCCGACACGCATCCGGCAGATCCTGGTCAACCTGATCGGCAACGCGCTCAAGTTCACCGAACACGGCAGCGTGAGCATCGAGCCCGCCTGGCAGGTACTGGACGACGAATTGATCTGGTTCAGTTGCACCGTACGCGACAGTGGCATCGGCATTTCCGCCGAACGCCTGGAACTGATGTTCGATGCCTTCCAGCAGGCCGACAGTTCGATTTCCCGGCGTTATGGCGGCACCGGCCTCGGCCTGCCGATTGCCCGGACCCTGGCCGAACGCATGGGCGGTACCCTGCATGCACGCAGCGAAGAAGGCCAGGGTTCGGTGTTCACCCTGGAAATACCGCTGGCCCTGCAGTACCTGGCCGAACCGGAGGCTCTGCCGCAACTGCTGGCGAGCCATGGCAAGGGGCGCAAGGTCCTGCTGGTGGAAGACAACCCGGTGAACCAGACCGTGATCGAAGCGATGCTGCACAGCCTGGGCTTCGAAGTCAGCCTGGCGCACGATGGCATCGAGGCGGTCGAACAGGCGAGAAACGGCAGTTTCGCGGCGGTGCTGATGGACTGTCGGCTACCGCTCGTCGACGGCTATGAAGCCACCCGGCAGATCCGCCAACTGCCTGATAACGCCCAGTTGCCGATCATCGCCCTGACCGCGAACGCCCTGCAAGGCGACCGCGAAGAATGCCTGCAGGCCGGTATGAACGATTACCTGGCCAAGCCCTTCAAACGCGCTGACCTGCAGCGGATTCTCCAGCGTTGGGTGCCTTGAATGCCACGTGCGACTGGCGTGAAAGACGAAAGTGCGGCAGTCTTAGGCACCCAAACAAGCCGTGAAACCGGCTTGATTTATAATTTCAGTGCACAAGTGTACATTCATGTCCCGTGTGCTGTGACTTTCACTACAACGCAATAGTCTATGTGTAGGCTGTCGATTCGAGGCATGAGGGCTTCGATCGGCCGGGAAGAGTCAGTCCCCCCTGCCGCATGTAACTATTGAGGAGCTCGCATGACCAAACAAAACGCCTTTACCCGGGAAGATCTGCTGCGCTGCAGTCGCGGTGAGCTGTTCGGCCCAGGTAACGCGCAACTGCCCGCCCCGAACATGCTGATGGTGGATCGCATCACCCATATCAGCGAAGAGGGTGGCAAGTACGGCAAAGGTGAATTGGTCGCCGAACTGGATATCACCCCGGACCTGTGGTTCTTCGCCTGCCACTTCGAAGGCGATCCGGTGATGCCAGGCTGCCTGGGCCTCGATGCCATGTGGCAACTGGTCGGCTTCTTCCTCGGCTGGCAAGGTCTGCCGGGCCGTGGCCGTGCGCTGGGTTCGGGCGAAGTGAAATTCTTCGGCCAGGTCCTGCCAACCGCCAAGAAAGTCACCTATAACATCCATATCAAGCGCGTCCTCAAAGGCAAGCTGAACCTGGCCATCGCCGACGGTTCGGTCAGTGTCGACGGCCGCGAAATCTACACCGCCGAAGCCCTTCGGGTCGGCGTGTTCACCTCCACTGACAACTTCTAAGGGTTATCCGCATGCGCCGCGTCGTTATCACTGGTCTGGGCATCGTTTCTTGCCTGGGCAATGACAAAGAGACCGTCTCCGCTAACCTGCGTGCAAGCCGCCCTGGCATCCGCTTCAACCCGGAATATGCCGAAATGGGTCTGCGTAGCCAGGTTTCCGGCTCCATCGACCTCAACCTCGAAGAACTGATCGACCGCAAGATCTATCGTTTCGTCGGCCACGCGGCGGCCTACGCCTACCTGGCCATGAAAGACGCGATCAGCGATTCCGGCCTGACCGAAGAGCAGGTGTCCAACCCGCGTACCGGCCTGATCGCCGGTTCCGGCGGTGCTTCGACCCTGAACCAGATGGAAGCGCTGGATACCCTGCGCGAAAAAGGCGTCAAGCGTGTGGGTCCATACCGCGTGACCCGCACCATGGGCAGCACCGTTTCGGCGTGCCTGGCCACTCCGTTCAAGATCAAGGGCCTGAACTACTCGATCTCCTCCGCCTGCGCCACCAGTGCCCACTGCATCGGTACCGCCATGGAGCAGATCCAGATGGGCAAGCAGGACATCGTCTTCGCCGGTGGCGGTGAAGAAGAGCACTGGAGCCAGTCGTTCCTGTTCGACGCCATGGGCGCGCTGTCCACCCAGTACAACGACACGCCGCAGAAAGCCTCGCGTGCCTACGATGCCAAGCGTGACGGTTTCGTCATCGCTGGCGGTGGCGGCATGGTGGTGGTCGAGGAACTGGAACACGCTCTGGCCCGTGGCGCGAAGATCTATGCCGAAATCGTCGGCTACGGCGCGACCTCCGATGGCTACGACATGGTTGCCCCAAGCGGCGAAGGTGCCGTGCGCTGCATGCGGATGGCAATGTCCACCGTTGACGGCCCGATCGACTACCTGAACACCCACGGCACCTCGACTCCGGTCGGCGACGTCGCGGAAATGAAAGGCGTACGTGAAGTCTTCGGCGACAAGGCTCCGGCCATCAGTTCGACCAAGAGCCTGTCCGGTCACTCCCTGGGTGCTGCCGGCGTGCACGAGGCGATCTACTGCCTGCTGATGATGGAAGGCAACTTCATTGCCGGTTCCGCCAACATCGACGAGCTGGATCCGGAAGTCGCCGACATGCCGGTCCAGACCCAGACTCGCGAAAACGTGCAACTGAACAACGTGATGAGCAACAGCTTCGGCTTCGGTGGCACCAACGCTACCCTGGTGCTGAAGCGCTGGCAGGGCAAGTAAGCCCGGCCTGATCGCGACATGAAAAACGCCCCGACTGGTTCGGGGCGTTTTTTTTGCGGCCACCGCCAGACTCGCCCGTCATGTTCGATATGCTCGGCACACCGGGCATGATCGCCAAATAAAGCTGAACACCATCATGACTCGGTGTTCTATAAGATTCAGGCACTATCCCGTCACGTTCGCCAAGAGGTTCGTCATGACCATCACCATCAACACAGAATCCCACGAAGGTTTTCGTCACAGCGTGCAGATCGATGATCATCAGTTGTTCACTGATGTACCCAAAACCCTCGGCGGGGAAGGTTCCGCACCGGACCCGCACGACTATTTCGATGCCGCACTAGGCACCTGCAAGGCCCTGACCCTCAAGCTGTACGCGCAGAAAAAAGGCATCCCGCTGACCGGCGTCACCGTCGAGGTCAAGCGCGACAACAGCCAGGAGCAGAAAGGCACGTATGGCCTGCAGGTCAAGCTGACCCTCAAGGGCGTGCTGAGCGATGCCCAGCGCGACGAACTGCACAAGGTTGCCGACCGCTGCCCGATCCACAAACTGATGACCACCAGCGAAGTCAGCATCGAGACCCTGCTGGCCGAGGGTGCCTTCAGTCAGTAAGGGCGCTGACGCAAAAGCGGGTTATGCTCTGCGCATTGCCCGCCTAGCCTGGAAGCCCCATGAGTACACCGTTGGTGATTCGTCCTCGCGCCGAGGACGTCGAAGGTCAACCCATCCTCCGTCCCCTGCCCTCTGCCCAGTGCCGCAGTGTCGGCCCGTTCGTATTTTTCGATCACATGCTGGAAACCCGCTATCCGCCGGGCAGCGGCATGGATATCCGGCAACATCCGCATATCGGTCTGTCGACCCTGACCTACCTGTTCGAGGGCCGGTTGCAGCACAAGGACAGCCTGGGCTACGACCAGCAGGTCGGCCCCGGTGAGGTGAGCTGGATGACTGCCGGCAGCGCCATCGCCCATGTCGAGCGCACGCCGGCCGAACTGATCGCCAGCGGCTCGACGCTGCATGGCTTGCAAGTGTGGCTGGCCTCGCCCCGGGAACAGGAACAAGGCGTCGGGCACTACAGCCATCACCCGGCCGCCAGCCTGCCGACCAGCGAGAGCCTGGGCGTGAAGATCCGCCTGATCGCCGGCAGCGGCTTCTGCCTGACCTCCCCCGTGCCAGTGCTGTCGCCAACGGTCTATGCCGAGATACGGATGGAGCCGGCGACCACCCTGCTGGTGCCTGATGAGTATGAGGAACGGGCGCTGTACGTACTCGCAGGCGAGGTCGAGCTGGATGGAGAGCGGCTGGAGCCGCGCAGCCTGGTGATCCTGCCCCAGGGCGAGAGCCCGACGCTGGCGGCCGAGGGTGATGTGCACCTGGTATTGATTGGAGGTGCACCGTTGGACGGGCCACGGCGGATGAACTGGAACTTCGTTGCCAGCGATCCAGCGCTGATCGACCAGGCTCGCGCACGCTGGGCGGCCGGGGACTGGCCGAAAGTGCCTGGGGAAACCGGGCGTATTGAGCTGCCTGTCAGGCCATAGAGCCCTCGCTGGCCTGACAGGCGGTCTGGGGATGTTCGGGACCGCCATCGCCAGCAAGCCGGCTACCACAGGGTTCTACGGCGCCTCCAGGACATGTCTCTGGCACGATGACTGTGTGGGAACCGGCGATAGGGCCCTCAAGGGCAACAGAGATCTCAGCCGGCGAACACTTCTTCCAGCAGGTTATGCATGGCCGTGAAGGACCGGCTGGCGGTCTTCGCGTCATACATCATCTTGCCCGGTACATTCGCATGCGGATCGGTGAACGAATGCACCGCCCCACCATAGCTGAGCAGTTGCCAGTCGACCCCGGCAGCATTCATTTCCTCTTCGAACGCCGGCAATTGCTCACGTGGCACCAGCGGATCGGAAGCGCCATGCAACACCAGCACCGCCCCCTTGATGTTGTTCGCATCCGCCGGGTTCGGCGTATCCAGCGTACCGTGGAACGACACGGCAGCCTTCAGCGGCGCGCCGGTTCGGGCCAGCTCCAGCGAACAGCAGCCACCGAAGCAGAAGCCGAAAGTCGCCAGCCTGGAGGTGTCAACCGCTGCCAGCGCCTGCCCCTGCAAGGCTTCGAAAGCGACTTGCATACGTTTGCGCAGCTCAGCTCGATCATTCTTCAATGGCATCATCGCGGCACCCGCTTCGTCACCGTTCTGCGGGCGTACCGAGCTGCCGTAGAGATCGGCGATCAATACCACATACCCTTTGGCCGCCACCGACTGGGCAATTTTTTCAGCCCCCGCGCTGACGCCCATCCAGTTGGGTGCCATCAGCAGCCCCGGACGCGCGCCCTTGTGGCTGGCATCAAAAGCCAGGCGACCTTCGTAGGATTGGCCATCAATCTCATAGGCCACGGAACTGACAGTGATTTGGCTCATTACATACTCCGTAAGGACATCCAAAAAATGAAAAACCCGCCGAAGCGGGTTTTCCTACAGCGTTATCAGGCAGACAGCTCGACCAACAGCTTGTTCAGTCGGCGCACATAGGCCGCCGGATCCTTCAGGCTGTCACCGGCTGCCAAGGCCGCCTGGTCGAGCAGGATGTGCGACAGGTCACCAAAACGATCCTCGTCCGGCTCGGCGTCGAGTTTCTCGATCAGCGGATGGCTCGGGTTGAATTCGAAGATCGGCTTGGAGTCCGGTACCTTCTGCCCGCTGGCCTCGAGGATCTGGCGCATCTGCAGGCCAAGATCCTGCTCACCGATCGCCAGGATCGCCGGCGAGTCGGTCAGGCGATGGGAAACCCGCACTTCGCTGACAACGTCGCCCAGGGCAGCCTTGAGGCGTTCGACCAGGCCTTCCTTGCTCTTGGCGACTTCCTCGGCAGCTTTCTTGTCCTCTTCCGAGTCCAGGTTGCCCAGGTCCAGGTCGCCACGCGCGACGTCGACGAAGCTCTTGCCATCGAATTCGTTGAGGTAGCTCATCAGCCACTCGTCGATACGGTCGGTGAGCAGCAGCACTTCGATGCCTTTCTTGCGGAAGACTTCCAGGTGCGGACTGTTCTTGACCTGGGCATAGGTCTCGCCGGTCAGGTAGTAGATCTTGTCCTGACCTTCCTTGGCACGAGCCAGGTATTCGGCCAGGGAAACCACCTGCTCGCCTTCTTCGCCCTGAGTCGAGGCAAAACGCAGCAGGCCGGCGATTTTTTCCTTGTTGGCGAAGTCTTCGGCCGGGCCTTCTTTCAGGACCTGGCCAAAGTTCTTCCAGAAGCCCTTGTACTGCTCGGGTTCGTTCTTCGCCAGTTTTTCCAGCATGTCGAGGACACGCTTGGTCAGCGCCGACTTCATCGAATCGATGATCGGGTCTTTCTGCAGGATTTCCCGCGAGACGTTCAGGGACAGGTCGTTGGAGTCGACCACACCCTTGATGAAGCGCAGGTACAGCGGCAGGAAGGATTCGGCCTGATCCATGACGAATACACGCTGCACGTACAGCTTGAGGCCCTTCGGCGCTTCACGCTGGTACAGGTCGAACGGTGCGCGGGCCGGCACATAGAGCAGAGAGTTGTACTCCAGCTTGCCTTCGACCTTGTTGTGGCTCCAGCTCAGCGGGTTCTCGTAGTCGTGGCCGATGTGCTTGTAGAACTCCTGGTATTCCTCGTCCTTGACCTCGGTACGCGGACGGGTCCACAGCGCGCTGGCACGGTTGACGGTTTCCCATTCCTGCGCAGGAGGCTCTTCGCCTTCGGCGACAGCGGCGGCTTCCTTCGGTACTTCGATCGGCAGTGCGATATGGTCGGAGTACTTCTTGATGATGTTGCGCAGGCGCCAGCCATCGGCAAACTCATCCTCACCGGATTTCAGGTGCAGGACGATGCGGGTACCGCGATCCGCCTTGTCGATGGTTGCGACTTCGAACTCACCCTCGCCCTTCGACGACCAGTGCACACCTTCGCTGGCCGCAAGGCCGGCGCGGCGGCTGAACACTTCAACCTGGTCGGCGACGATAAAGGCCGAATAGAAGCCCACGCCGAACTGGCCGATCAGGTGCGAATCCTTTTTCTGGTCGCCCGAGAGGTTCTTCATGAAGTCGGCGGTGCCGGACTTGGCGATGGTCCCCAGGTGAGTGATCACATCGTCACGGCTCATGCCGATACCGTTGTCCTCGAGGGTGACGGTCCTGGCGTCCTTGTCGAAGCTCACACGGATTTTCAGTTCCGCGCCACCTTCCAGCAACTCGGGCTTGGACAGGGCTTCGAAACGCAATTTGTCGACAGCGTCGGAGGCGTTGGAGATCAATTCGCGCAGGAAGATCTCCTTGTTCGAATACAACGAATGGATCATGAGGTGCAGCAGTTGCTTCACCTCGGTCTGGAAGCCCAGGGTTTCCTTTTGAGTTTCCACACTCATGGTCATCAAACTCCAATTTGGATGGCAATGGCCGCCCTGCAAGGTTGGCGGCGGGTTGTCATCAAAGTTGGGGGCTGTGACGAGGATTTCAAGTGCCCGGCAACGCTTCCTCGATCTTGAAATGGGCGCGGGCGGTGGCTATCGGTTCGGCCTCGGTACTCTGCCAGGCGGTCACCGCCACATTCGCCACCCGCCGCCCCTGGCGGCAGACCTGGCATTTGGCGTAGGTATCGCGAAACTGCCCGGCGCGCAGGTAGTCGACGGAGAAATCGATGACCTTGGGCGCCCCGGGCGAACCGGTGAATACCAGCAGATGCAACGCCGCCGCCAGCTCCATGAAACCGGCAATGACCCCGCCATGGATCGCCGGTAATAAAGGGTTACCAATATTGTCCTTGTTCGCTGGAAGGCAGAACAGCAACTCATCACCGAGCCGTGAGCACTCGATACCGATCAGCTTGGCGTAGGGAATCCGTTGCAGGAGCTGACCGTAGTCGCCTTGTTGGTGGGCACGCTGGAGTTGTTCCTTGAATGCGTTGCTCATGCCACACCGCCGCTGATCGAATTGCCGAACGCCAGGCTGCCCCTGATGCCTTTGCCCATGCGCATGAAGGTACCGACCACGTGGGCGATGGGGTTGTCCGGATCGTCCTGGTAGGCATGGCCTCGAGCAAAGATGATATCGCGGGTCACCCGGTAGCATTCGGCATAACCATGGACGTCCTTGCCGGGCTCGGCCGGGTGCATGTAGTCGATGCGCAGGTCGAGGGTCGGGCAGACTTCGAATTCGGGCAGGACACACAGGGTTGCCATGCCGCAGGCGGTATCCATCAGCGAACTCAAGGCCCCGCCATGGATAAGACCGTTCTCGGGGTCGCCGACGATTTTTTCGCTATAGGGCAGGATCAGGGTCACTCCCCGGCCATCGATATCATGCAGTTGCAGGCCGAGGACCTGGCAATGCCGCAGAGCACTGAGAAAACGCGTGGCGCGCTCAAAGACGGCGGTTTGGCTCATGAATGACAATCCTCGTCGGGTGGCTGGCAACGCCAAATTATGGACACTGAAAAAAGTTCCGCACTTCAAACACTTATATATCTTTGGAAATAAAGGAACTTAAGCCATGGCTGAGCGTTCAAAAGGCCAGTAGTCACTATTTCCACAAAGGAGCAACAACCCCATGCGTAAGACTTTAGCTATTGCCTTGATGCTGACCGCTTCCTTGGGTCTCGCTGCCTGCGATAAAAAATCCGAGGACAAAGCTCAAGACGCAAACCAACACGCCGAGCAAGCTCAGCAAAAAATGAACGAAGCTCAGGATAAAGTGAACGACGCCGCGAAGGAAAACGCCGAAGCTGCCAAAGCTCAGGCTGAATCGAACAAGGCGGCCGCCGAAGAAAGTGCCAAAGAGGCTACCGGTTCTTGAGTCACTGAAGTTCCTTCTACAGAAGAACTTCGATAGCAAAAATAAAGCCCGCCCTGAGCGGGCTTTATTTTTTGCGCGATTGATTCCTGGCCAGGGTGGGTTATTTCAAGCCATGAATAACCGATACGAGGTACAGGGATTTTTATATAAGTCCCGAAGAAGCAAAAAGCCCCATGTCGCATCCGACACAGGGCTCTTCGTTTTATCCACATCCCGCTCATGACAGGCCAGACAAGCCACTCAAATCAGGCAATCGCCTCGCTAGGCTTGCCCAACATCCGGTCGATGACCACAGCCACCACCAGCATCACGACCGACGGCACCAGCCAGGCCAGCCCCTGCTCACTCAGCGGCAGGTGGGACAGTTGCGAAGGCAACCAATCCGCCAGCCCCGCACCCTTGAGCGCATCGATCATGCCGAACAGCAGCGACACCAGCATCACCGGCCCCACGATCCGCCCTTGCGAACGCCAGAACGACTGGCAGAAGCTCAACGCCACCAGCGCGATGCACGGTGGATAGATCGCCGTCAGCACCGGAATCGAGAACGCAATCAGCTTGGTCAGCCCCAGGTTCGACACCAGCAGCGAAAACGCCGCCAGGATGATTACCAGGGTCTTGTACGACAGCGGCAGAACCCGGCTGAAATACTCGGCACAGGCGCAGGTCAGGCCAACCGCCGTCACCAGGCACGCCAGCGAAATGAGCACCGCGAGGAAGCCGCTGCCCAGCGAACCGAAGGTGTGCTGCACATAGGCATGCAGGACTGCCGCACCATTGGTGGCGCCAACCGCCACTTCATGGCTGCCCGCCCCCAGGCGGAACAGGCTGATGTACACCAGCGCCAGGCCAACGCCGGCAATCAGCCCGGCGATGATCGCGTAGCGGGTGATCAACCGTGGCGATTCGACGCCACGCGAACGGATGGCGTTGACGATAACGATACCGAACACCAGGGCGCCCAGGGTATCCATGGTCAGGTAGCCATTGATGAACCCCTGGGAGAAAGGTGCTGCGACGTACTCGGGGGTAGCCGTGCCGATATCACCGGCTGGCAAGGCGAAAGCCGCGATGCCCAGTACCGCCAGCGCAATGATCTTCAGCGGTGCGAGGAAACGCCCCACGGTATCCAGCAAACGCCCTGGATACAGGGAGATGAAGAACACCAGCAGGAAGTACACCGAACTGTAGAGGAACAGCGCCAGCGGGCTTTCACCGGTCAGCGGCGCCAGACCCACTTCGAAGGACACCGTCGCGGTGCGTGGCGTGGCGAACAGCGGACCGACCGCCAGGTAGCAGACCGCCGCCAGCAGGCCGCCGGCGATCTTGCCAATCGGGCTGCTCAGGTCGTCCATGGCACCACCGACCTTGGCCAGCGCCACGACAGTGATCACCGGCAGGCCGACGGCGGTGATCAGGAAGCCCAGCGCCGCCATCCAGACATGGGGACCGGACTGCAGACCAACGATTGGAGGGAAGATGATGTTGCCGGCCCCGACGAACAGGGCAAACGTCATAAAGCCCAGTGCCAGGATGTCCTGGCCTTTCAACACTTTCATTTAAGGAAATACCACACTGCTGAATCGGAATTTAGAGGGGGATTTCCCGTAGGGTTAGGGAAATGCTGTCGACCCGTATGAGGTTGACCCGTTTAGCGCGTCGATCCCTTTTGGGGAGCGAACACAAAATGGCTGCCAGACTAACGAATTTGCGCGCGAAACGCACTGTTAGAGGGCATATTGTCCGATAAGCGACATTCTCTTGTCGCGTTTTCATATGATTTTTTTATTGTCTGGGCTGGCCTCCTGGCCCCCAGAAAGCACAAAGGCCACCCGAAGGTGGCCTTTGCCTGAAGCAGGAAGTCAGCCGAAGCTTACTTCTTCACTTCCCAACCGGTCAGCTCGGCCAGGGCCTTGCCGATATCGGCCAGCGAACGCACGGTTTTCACACCAGCGTCTTGCAGAGCAGCGAATTTCTCGTCTGCAGTGCCTTTGCCGCCGGAGATGATTGCACCGGCATGGCCCATGCGCTTGCCCGGAGGAGCAGTCACACCCGCGATGTAGGAAAC
This sequence comes from Pseudomonas asplenii, assembly GCF_900105475.1. NCBI lineage: Bacteria > Pseudomonadati > Pseudomonadota > Gammaproteobacteria > Pseudomonadales > Pseudomonadaceae > Pseudomonas > Pseudomonas asplenii. The sequence goes on from NZ_LT629777.1 coordinate 6,493,523, forward strand.
AACCGGCTTGGTCACGTTAGCCTTGATGTAGGCAGCCGCTTCTTCTTCAGCCGAACCGCCGATCTCGCCGATCATGACGATCGCTTCGGTCTGCGGGTCTTCCTGGAACAGCTTCAGGATGTCGATGAAGTTCGAACCCGGGATCGGGTCACCACCGATACCAACGCAGGTCGACTGGCCGAAACCGGCGTCGGTGGTCTGCTTCACAGCTTCGTAGGTCAGGGTGCCGGAACGGGAAACGATACCGACCTTGCCTGGCAAGTGGATGTGACCTGGCATGATGCCGATCTTGCACTCGCCCGGAGTGATCACGCCTGGGCAGTTAGGGCCGATCAGGGTAACACCCAGCTCGTCGCACTTGACCTTGGCATCCAGCATGTCCAGGGTAGGAATGCCTTCGGTGATGCAGACGATCAGCTTGATGCCGCCGAAGGCTGCTTCCAGGATCGAGTCCTTGCAGAAAGGTGCTGGAACGTAGATCACGCTGGCGGTGGCGCCAGTGGCTGCTACAGCGTCTTTCACGGTGTTGAACACTGGCAGGCCCAGGTGCTCGGTGCCGCCTTTGCCCGGAGTGACACCACCGACCATCTTGGTGCCGTACTCGATCGCTTGCTGGGTGTGGAAGCTACCCTGCGAACCGGTGATACCCTGGCAGATAACCTTGGTGTCTTTATTGATCAGGACGCTCATTATTTGCCCTCCGCAGCTTTGACAACTTGTTGAGCAGCGTCGGTCAGGCTGGTAGCAGCGATGATGTTCAGACCGCTTTCTGCCAGTACTTTAGCGCCCAGTTCAGCGTTGTTGCCTTCAAGGCGCACAACAACCGGGATTTTCACGCCAACTTCTTTCACGGCGCCGATGATGCCTTCGGCAATCATGTCGCAACGAACGATGCCGCCGAAGATGTTGACCAGTACTGCAGCGACGTTGGTGTCGGACAGGATGATCTTGAACGCTTCGGTTACGCGCTCTTTGGTAGCACCGCCGCCCACGTCGAGGAAGTTGGCTGGCTTGCCGCCGTGCAGGTTGACGATGTCCATGGTACCCATGGCCAGACCGGCACCGTTGACCATGCAGCCGATGTTGCCTTCCAGCGCGACGTAGTTCAGTTCGAACTTGCCAGCGTGGGCTTCGCGCGGATCGTCCTGGGACGGATCGTGGAAGGTTTTCAGCTTAGGCTGACGATACATGGCGTTGGCGTCGATGTTGATCTTGGCATCGAGGCAGTGCAGATCGCCGTCGGCCTTGATCACCAGCGGGTTGACTTCCAGCAGGGCCAGGTCATGGTCCTGGAACAGTTTGGCCAGACCGACGAAGATCTTGGCGAACTGAGCAACCTGCTTGCCTTCCAGACCCAGCTGGAATGCCAGCTCGCGACCCTGGAATGGCTGAGCGCCAACCAGTGGATCGATAGTGGCCTTGAGGATTTTCTCAGGGGTGTCGTGAGCGATTTTCTCGATGTCCACGCCACCTTCGGTGGAAGCCATGAACACGATGCGACGGCTCGAACGGTCAACGACAGCGCCCAGGTACAGCTCTTTAGCGATATCAGTGCACGATTCAACCAGGATCTTGGTGACCGGCTGACCATTGGCGTCAGTCTGATAGGTCACCAGACGCTTGCCCAGCCACTGCTGTGCGAAGGCTTTGGCGTCTTCTTTGCTGCGAACCAGCTTGACGCCGCCCGCTTTACCGCGACCACCGGCGTGAACCTGGGCTTTGACTACCCACTCGGAACCACCGATCTTGTCGCAAGCTTCTGCTGCTTCTTCCGGGGTGTCTACCGCGTAGCCTTTGGATACTGGCAGGCCGTATTCAGCGAACAGCTGCTTACCCTGATACTCGTGAAGATTCATGCTTTTTACCGTCTTCGTTAGGTACTGCGCGTTCGGTGCTGCACTGATGACCAGGGCCGCACCACCTGTGACTGCTGCTTGCATCGCCTTCCGGTTGCCCGGTACAACGACGCAAGACTGCGTCCAGCGGATGTTCCGCGGTGAGTCTTGCGCACAAGGCTCACGACGGGCAATCCGCCGTGGTTTCTTATTATCCTCAGGCTCTATACGCAAACTGCCTGCGCGACGATCATGCTGCGTTAAAAACAGGCTCGCAATGCTCATGTAGGTCCCTACACTCCGCTTGCTCACCTGTTTTTGCCTTGCCTGATCGCCGCTCGGCGAGTTTGCGAACAGACCCTAGCGTTTTTTCTTGTTGGCAATGTGGATGGCACCGCCATTCACTGCCAATGCTGCTTCGTGCAACGCTTCGGACAGGGTCGGATGGGAGAAGACCATCATGCCCAGGTCTTCGGCGCTGGTGCCGAATTCCATACCGATCGCGCCTTGCTGTACCAACTCGGCAGCGCTTGGGCCAATCACGTGGACGCCCAGTACGCGGTCGGTCTTGGCATCAGCGATGACCTTGACGAAACCGCCGGTATCGTTGGCTGCCATGGCACGGCCACTGGCGGCGAACGGGAAGGTGCCGACGTTAACTTCAACGCCCTCAGCTTTCAAGGCCTGTTCGGTTTTACCGACCCATGCGATTTCCGGGTGAGTGTAGATAACCGACGGGATCAGATCGTAGTTCATCTGGGCCTTGTGGCCCTTGATGCGCTCGACCACCATGATGCCCTCTTCCGAGGCCTTGTGTGCCAGCATCATGCCGCGAACCACGTCACCGATGGCGTAGACGCCCGGTACGCTGGTGGCGCAGTGATCGTCAACGAAGATGAAGCCGCGCTCGTCGAGGTTCACGCCGCTATCGGCAGCCAGCAGGTCGGTGGTCACGGGACGGCGACCGACGGCCACGATCAGCTTGTCGAAGGTGATGGTCTGTTCGCCGTTGGCGTCAGTGTACTTGACCAGGACTTCTTCGCCCTTGACCTCGGAACCGGTGACGCGAGCGCCCAGCTTGATGTCCAGACCCTGTTTGGTCAGGGTTTTCAGGGCTTCCTTGGAAACTGCGGTGTCGGCAGCCACCAGGAAGGTGTCCAGGGCTTCCAGGACGGTCACCTGGGCACCCAGGCGGGACCACACGGAACCCAGTTCCAGACCGATCACGCCAGCACCGATCACGCCCAGGCGCTTCGGTACGCTCTGGAATTCCAGGGCGCCGGTCGAATCGACGATCACGTTCTGGTCAACCGGAGCAGGCGGGATGTCGATCGGACGCGAGCCTGGAGCCAGAATCACGTTCTCGGCTTCGATAACCTGCACGACGCCATCGGGACCGGTCACTTCGACTTTCTTGCCGGCCAGCAGCTTGCCGTGGCCCTGGATCGAAGTCACGCCGTTGGCCTTGAACAGGGTGGCAACACCGCTGGTCAGGTTCTTGACGATGTTGGCCTTGCGACCAACCATCGCCGCGACGTCGATTTTCACGTCGCTGGCGGTGATGCCGTGGATGCCGAACGCATCCTTGGCTTCGTGGTACTTCCAGGAGCTGTCCAGCAGCGCCTTGGAAGGAATGCAGCCAACGTTCAGGCAAGTACCGCCGAGGGCCAGCTTGCCCTCTTTGTCCTGGTACTTCTCGATGCAGGCAGTCTTGAGGCCAAGTTGCGCAGCCTTGATGGCAGCAACATAGCCGCCAGGACCCGCACCGATCACTACCACGTCGAATTTCTGAGTCATGTGTCATTCCTTATCGAATCAAACCGGACGGTTCCTTTTGGGAACCGTCGTGGGATGGAGCTGATCATGTGTGCGCAGGCGGGTTCGAACACCTCGCCTGCGCCGACGGCAATCAGATATCCAGCAACAGACGAGCCGGGTCTTCCAGCAGGTTCTTGATGGTGACCAGGAAAGACACGGCTTCCTTGCCATCGATCAGGCGGTGATCGTAGGACAGTGCCAGGTACATCATCGGCAGGATAACGACCTCACCCTTGACCGCCATCGGGCGCTCATTGATGTTGTGCATGCCCAGGATGGCCGCTTGTGGCGGGTTGACGATTGGCGTCGACAGCAGAGAACCGAATGTACCACCGTTGGTGATGGTGAAGGTGCCGCCGGTCATTTCGTCGATCGACAGTTTGCCATCACGTGCCTTCTTGCCGAAGGTGGCGATGCCGTTTTCGATTTCGGCCAGGCTCATCAGCTCGGCGTTACGCAGGACCGGTACCACCAGGCCACGGTCGCTGGAGACCGCTACGCCAACGTCGGAGTAGCCGTGGTAGACGATGTCGCCGCCGTCGATGGAAGCGTTGACCGCCGGGAAGCGTTTCAGCGCTTCGGTGGCCGCCTTGACGAAGAACGACATGAAGCCCAGGCGCACACCGTTGTGGCTCTTCTCGAACAGATCCTTGTACTTCGAACGCAGGTCCATGATTGGCTTCATGTTCACTTCGTTGAAGGTGGTCAGCATCGCCATGTTCGACTGGGCTTCGACCAGACGCTTGGCCACGGTGGCACGTACGCGAGTCATCGGTACGCGCTTCTCGGTGCGATCGCCTGCGGCGAATACCGGCGCGGCAGCGGCAGGTGCAGCTTTCTTCGCGGCAACAGCTGCGACCACGTCTTCCTTGGTCACGCGACCGCCTTTGCCAGTGCCGGCAACGGAAGCGATGTTGATACCGTTCTCTTCAGCCAGCTTGCGGGCAGCCGGTGCAGCGATCGGATCGTCTTCGCCATCGGCGGCGGCAGGCGCGGCGGCCTGGGCAGCAGGAGCAGCGGCAGCAGCCGGAGCGGTGGCAACACCACCTTCCTCGATGGTGCCCAGCACTTGTGCGGACAGAACGGTGTCGCCTTCGTTGGCAACGATGGCGCCCAGGACGCCGTCGGCCTCAGCCAGGACTTCCAGTACTACCTTGTCGGTTTCGATGTCGACGATCAGGTCGTCGCGCTTGACCGCTTCGCCCGGCTTCTTGTGCCAGGTGGCAACGGTGCCATCGGCAACCGATTCCGGAAATTGGGGGGCTTTGATCTCGATAGCCATTATCTGTGGTTCCTTAAATTCGGTTTCAGGTGCGCGAGGCGTTAAACAGTAAAGGCATCTTGCAGCAGTTTTTCCTGCTGCTCAGCGTGCATCGAGGCATAACCACACGCCGGTGCAGCAGACGCGTCACGTCCTGCGTACTCGAGTACGAGGGACTTGTTGTGACCGCTGAGGATACGGCGGAAGTGATGCTGGCTGCTGTACCAGGCGCCCTGGTTCATCGGTTCTTCCTGACACCAGACCGCATGCTTGAGGTTGGTGTACGGCGCCAGGATTTCAACCAGATCGTCCTCTGGGAACGGATACAACTGCTCGATACGCACGATGGCGATATCGTCACGCTCTTCGGCACGGCGTTTTTCCAGCAGGTCGTAGTAGACCTTGCCGCTGCACAGAACGACGCGCTCGACCTTTTTCGGGTCCAGGGTGTCGATTTCCGGGATAACGGTCTGGAACGAGCCTTCCGCCAGATCTTCCAGTGTGGAGATCGCCAGTTTGTGACGCAGCAGCGATTTCGGGGTCAGCACGATCAGCGGCTTGCGCAGCGGACGGATGACCTGACGACGCAGCAGGTGGTAGATCTGAGCCGGGGTGGTCGGCACGCAGACCTGAACGTTGTGCTCGGCGCACAGCTGCAGGTAGCGTTCCAGACGAGCCGAGGAGTGCTCCGGCCCCTGACCTTCATAACCGTGCGGCAGCAGCATGGTCAGACCGCACAGGCGGCCCCACTTGTGCTCGCCACTGGTGATGAACTGGTCGATCACTACCTGGGCACCGTTGGCGAAGTCGCCGAACTGGGCTTCCCAGATCACCAGCGCGTTTGGCGTGGTGGTCGAGTAGCCGTATTCGAAGGCCAGTACCGCCTCTTCCGACAGGAACGAGTCGTACAGGTCGAAACGTGGCTGCTGGTCGTACAGCTTCTGCAGAGGGATGTAGGTGCTTGCATCCTTCTGGTTGTGCAGTACGGCATGACGGTGCGAGAACGTACCGCGGCCGATGTCCTGGCCGGTCATGCGGATCGGATGACCTTCGAACAGCAGGGTCGCGTACGCCATGGTTTCAGCGTAGCCCCAGTTGATCGGCAGGCCGCCGGCCTGCATCTTCTGACGGTCTTCGTAGATCTTCGCGACCTGGCGCTGGACCACGAAGCCTTCAGGCGTTTCCAGCAGCTTGGCGGACAGTTCCTGCAGGGTCTTGAGATCGAAACGGGTGTCGTGACGCGCAGTCCAGGCGTGGCCCAGGTAAGGACGCCAGTCGACGAACAGTTCCTTGTTCGGTTCCTTGACCAGGCTTTTCACCACGTGCAGGCCGTTGTCCAGAGCGTTGCGGTACTCGTCGACCTTGGCCTGGACACGTGCGTCGTCCAGCACCTTGGCCTGAACCAGACGCTCGGCATACAGTTCGCGGGTGGTGCGCTGCTTGGTGATCTGCTGATACATCAGCGGCTGGGTGCCGCTTGGCTCGTCGGCCTCGTTGTGACCACGACGGCGGTAGCAGACCAGATCGATGACCACATCGCGCTTGTACTGCATGCGGTAGTCGACAGCAAGCTGGGTCACGAACAATACGGCTTCCGGATCATCACCATTCACATGGAGGATCGGCGCCTGGATCATCTTCGCGACGTCGGTGGCGTACTCGGTGGAACGCGCATCCAGCGGGTTGCTGATGGTGAAACCGACCTGGTTGTTGATCACGATGTGGATCGTGCCGCCGGTCTTGAAGCCACGGGTCTGCGACATCTGGAAGGTTTCCAGAACCACGCCCTGACCGGCGAACGCTGCGTCACCGTGGAGGGAGATCGGCAGAACCTTGTCACCGCTGGCATCGTTGCGACGGTCCTGACGGGCACGCACCGACCCTTCGACCACCGGGGAAACGATTTCCAGGTGGGACGGGTTGAATGCCATGGCCAGGTGGACTTCGCCGCCGGTGGTCATCACGTTGGAAGAGAAGCCCTGGTGGTACTTCACGTCGCCGGAGCCCAGCTCAACCTTCTTCTTGCCTTCGAACTCGTCGAACAGCTCGCGCGGGTTCTTGCCGAAGGTGTTGACCAGTACGTTCAGACGACCACGGTGGGCCATGCCGATGACGATTTCCTTGACGCCGTAGGAACCGGAACGCTGGATCATCTCGTCCAGCATCGGGATCAGGCTCTCGCCACCTTCCAGACCGAAACGCTTGGTGCCCGGGTATTTGGTACCGAGGTATTTTTCCAAACCTTCAGCAGCGGTGACGCGCTCAAGCAGATGGCTCTTGATGTCCGGGGAGAACGCCGGACGGCCACGTACACTTTCCAGACGCTGCTGGAACCACTGGCGCTGCTCGGAGTCGACGATGTGCGTGAACTCGGCGCCGATGGTGCGGCAATATGTCTGCTGCAACGCTTCGTGAATTTCGCGTAGGCTCGCTTCCTCTTTGCCGATGAACAGGTCGCCGGCACGGAAGGTCGTATCAAGATCGGCATTGGTCAAGCCGTAATGATTGATCGACAGGTCAGCAGGTGCAGGACGCTGCCAGAGTCCCAGCGGATCGAGCTGGGATGCCTGGTGGCCACGCATCCGGAAGGCCTGGATCAATCGCAGCACTTCAACCTGCTTCTTCTCGTGCTCACTGCTCACGCTACCGGCGGAAACCGGTTGGGCGCGGCGCTGGTTCTTTGCCAGCAGCACGAAATGATCGCGAATCGTCGAGTGCGATACATCAGTGGCAGAGTTGCCATCGGAAGGCAACGTCTGAAATTTGGTGCGCCATTCTTCTGGCACAGCGTTAGGGTCGTGCAGGTAGAGCTCATAGAGCTCTTCCACATAGGCTGCGTTACCACCTGAAAGATAGCCGCTTTCCCACATGCGCTGCATCACGCTTTCTTGCATGCTTGGTCACCCTCGGTTAGGGGACACCATCGGCGAATACACCAAGCACGCTTGAAGCAATCGCAATACAGCGACCAAAACAAGCCACTCAGAATCACGCTGATAGTCCGGGTACCAGCCCGGATGCCCCTGCTGGTCTTCATTTCTTCAAAATAAGAGCAACCGCTTTGTAAGCCATTGCTCTGGTTAAACTGCGGCGCCGGTTGAAGCCTGCGCCGCAGCCTCTACGGGTGTTGCGGTCCTACGGTTGCAACAACTGAATCACACGCCGCTCTGCAGCAACATGTTACGGATGTGACCAATGGCCTTAGTCGGGTTCAGGCCTTTGGGACATACGTTGACGCAGTTCATGATGCCGCGGCAGCGGAATACGCTGAACGGATCATCGAGCGAAGCCAGACGCTCGGAAGTCTTGGTGTCGCGGCTGTCTGCCAGGAAGCGGTAGGCTTGCAGCAGGGCGGCCGGGCCCAGGAACTTGTCCGGGTTCCACCAGAAGGACGGGCAGGACGTCGAGCAGCAAGCGCACAGGATGCACTCGTACAGGCCGTCGAGCTTCTCGCGTTCTTCCGGCGACTGCAGACGCTCGATGGCCGGAGCCGGCGTATCGTTCTGCAGGAATGGCTTCACCTTCTCGTATTGCTTGTAGAAGATGCTCATATCGACGACCAGGTCACGGATAACCGGCAAACCTGGCAGCGGACGAACGATCAGCTTGTTGCCCTTGACCACGGCAGACAGCGGCGTGATGCAGGCCAGGCCGTTCTTGCCGTTGATGTTCATGCCATCAGAGCCGCAGACGCCTTCACGGCAGGAACGACGATAGGAGAACCCTTCGTCCTGTTCCTTGATCAGCGCCAGTACGTCCAGCACCATCAGGTCCTTGCCACCGGTATCGACCTGGAACACCTGGGTTTTCGGTGCCGAGTCGGCGTCGGGGTTGTAACGATAAACTTCGACTTGCAACATAGCGGTCACCTTAATAAGTCCGGACTTTAGGTTCGAAAGTCGGAACAGTCTTCGGCGAGAAGTTCACGGCACGTTTCGCAACGCGTTTCTCACCCGGGAAGTACAGGGTGTGGCACAGCCAGTTTTCGTCGTCGCGGTCTTCGTAGTCTTCACGGGCGTGGGCACCGCGGGACTCTTTACGCACTTCTGCAGCGATGGCGGTGGCTTCGGCCACTTCCAGCAGGTTCTGCAGTTCCAGGGCTTCGATACGTGCGGTGTTGAATGCCTGCGACTTGTCGTTGATCTTGACGTTGGCGATACGCTCGCGCAGTTGAGCCAACTGGGCGATACCCTTCTGCATGTATTCGCCAGTACGGAATACACCGAAGTAGTTCTGCATGCAGCTTTGCAGCTCGCGACGCAGGGTAGCCACGTCTTCACCGTCTGTACGGCCATTCAGCGCGGACAGGCGTGCCAGGGCAGCCTCGATGTCAGCGTCGGTGGCGTCATCGTATTCGATGCCGTCGGTCAGGGCTTTTTCCAGATGCAGGCCAGCCGCGCGACCAAAGACTACCAGGTCGAGCAGCGAGTTGCCGCCCAGGCGGTTGGCGCCGTGAACCGATACGCAAGCCACTTCACCCACTGCGAACAGGCCAGGGATGATGGTGTCCACGCCTTCGGCGTTCTGGGTGATAGCCTGGCCATGAATGTTGGTGGGAACGCCGCCCATCATGTAGTGGCAGGTTGGAACGACCGGAACCGGAGCAACGACCGGGTCAACGTGAGCAAAGGTCTTGGACAGCTCACAGATGCCTGGCAGGCGGCTGTGCAGCACTTCCTCGCCGAGGTGGTCGAGCTTGAGCATCACGTGGTCGCCATTCGGACCGCAACCGTTGCCGGCGATGATTTCCTTCACCATCGAACGGGCAACCACGTCGCGACCGGCCAGGTCCTTCGCGTTCGGAGCATAACGCTCCATGAAACGCTCGCCGTGCTTGTTGATCAGGTAACCACCTTCACCGCGGCAACCTTCGGTTACCAGTACACCGGCGCCGGCGATGCCGGTCGGGTGGAACTGCCACATTTCGATGTCCTGTACCGGAACGCCTGCACGCAGCGCCATGCCGACACCGTCACCGGTGTTGATCAGGGCGTTGGTGGTGGACGCATAGATACGACCGGCACCGCCGGTGGCCAGTACGGTGGCCTTGGAACGGATGTAGCTGGTTTCGCCGGTTTCGATGCAGATGGCGATCACACCGACGAACGCGCCTTCCTGGTTCTTCACCAGGTCAACAGCATAGTACTCGTTCAGGAAGGTGGTGCCGGCTTTCAGGTTACCCTGGTACAGGGTGTGCAGCAGAGCGTGACCGGTACGGTCGGACGCGGCGCAGGTACGTGCCGCCTGGCCGCCCTTGCCGAAGTCCTTGGACTGACCACCGAACGGGCGCTGGTAGATACGACCGGACTCGGTACGGGAGAACGGCAGACCCATGTGGTCCAGCTCGAACACCGCGGCCGGGCCTTCCTGACACATGTACTCGATAGCGTCCTGGTCACCGATGTAGTCGGAACCCTTGACGGTATCGTACATGTGCCAGCGCCAGTCGTCGTTCGGATCCGCGGAGGCGATGGCGCAGGTGATGCCACCCTGGGCGGATACGGTGTGCGAACGGGTCGGAAACACCTTGGTGATCACAGCCGTCTTGTGACCGCCCTGGGCCAGCTGCAGCGCGGCACGCATGCCTGCGCCGCCGCCGCCAATGATGATGGCGTCGAAAGAAATCGTTGGAATGTTAGCCATGAATCAGATACCCCAGAGAATCTGCACACCCCAGACGAAGTACGCGAACATTGCGACGCCGCATACCACCTGGAACAGGAAACGCACTACAGTCGCGGACTTGCCGAACGCCATCGGCGTCAGGTAGTCGGTCGCGATGGTCCACATGCCGACCCAGGCGTGAGCGCCCAGGGCCACCAGGGCCAACAGACTGAAGATGCGCATCCAACCGTGAGAGAACAGCTCATGCCATTGGGCATAGCCCAGGCCCGGGTTGGCGATGATGTATCCGATCAGGAACAGAAAATATGCCGCGAGAACAACCGCCGACACGCGCTGTGCCATCCAGTCATAGAGGCCCGAACGCGAGAGGTTCGTGACGTTGGTTACCATATCCAAACTCCTGCCAGAACGATTACCACCACGGAAATGGCGATAACGATTTTCGAGCCCAGCTTGCCGCCTTCCAGCGTCTCACCGATGCCCATGTCCATGATCAAATGGCGCACACCGGCAACCAGGTGATACAGCAAGGCGGACAGGATGCCCCAAATCACTAGCTTGGCTAGCGGACTGGTCAGACACGCTTTCACCTGACCGAAGCCTTCCTCGGAGCTCAGCGACTTGTCCAATGCGTAGAGCATGATGGCCAGGCTGACAAAGAGGATGACACCGGAAATACGGTGAAGGATGGACGTGTAAGCAGTGACTGGGAGTTTGATGGTCCTTAGGTCTAGGTTTACAGGTCGTTGGCTTTTCACGGCTTTTTTCACACTGAAGAGCCCCTAACAATCAGGGCAAAGTTGTTGGGCAAGTGCACTGGTCAGGTACCCACCACCCAGGGAGTGACGACCCCCAATAAATCAGGCCCAAAAGCCCATGGCGGTCGGACGCCGAGTATAGACAGTTAGGCTACTAATGACAACGCAAAGGACTACCCCTAACGGTGCATTGCGTTAACCGGACAAAAGGCGTAAACAGCCGTCAATTTCGAGGAAAAATGCTGTTCAAAGCCTTCTGGCGTAAGACTTTTGGCAAATTGACTTTCGAATTTATCTCACTATAGTGGTGCGGGCCCTGCGTGGGGGGTCTGTCAGATGATTTCAAGCATAAATAGGAGGCCACATGGCTGACAAAAAAGCGCAGTTGATCATCGAGGGCGCAGCCCCCGTCGAGCTGCCCATTTTAACCGGCACCGTTGGTCCCGATGTAATCGACGTGCGGGGCCTGACGGCCACGGGCCGGTTCACATTCGACCCAGGCTTCATGTCGACCGCATCCTGCGAGTCGAAAATCACCTATATCGACGGTGATAACGGCATTTTGCTGCATCGTGGCTACCCGATCGAGCAACTTGCCGAAAAATCGGATTACCTGGAAACCTGCTACCTGCTGCTCAATGGCGAACTGCCAACTGCCGAGCAGAAGGCCCAGTTCGTCAGCAACGTCAAGAACCACACCATGGTGCACGAGCAGTTGAAGAGCTTCTTCAACGGCTTCCGCCGCGACGCCCACCCGATGGCCGTCATGTGCGGTGTAGTTGGCGCCTTGTCGGCCTTCTACCACGACTCCCTGGACATCAATAACCCGCAGCACCGCGAAATCTCGGCGGTCCGCCTGGTTGCCAAGATGCCGACCCTGGCAGCGATGGTGTACAAGTACTCCATGGGCCAGCCGATGATGTACCCGCGCAACGACCTGTCGTACGCGGAGAACTTCCTGCACATGATGTTCAACACCCCGTGCGAGATCAAACCGATCAGCCCGGTGCTCGCCAAGGCCATGGACCGGATCTTCATCCTCCATGCCGACCACGAGCAGAACGCCTCGACCTCCACCGTGCGTCTGGCGGGCTCCTCGGGTGCCAACCCGTTCGCCTGTATCGCCGCCGGTATCGCCGCACTGTGGGGCCCTGCCCACGGCGGTGCGAACGAAGCGGTACTGACCATGCTCGATGAAATCGGCGATGTCTCGAACATCGACAAATTCATCGCCAAGGCCAAGGACAAGAACGATCCGTTCAAGCTGATGGGCTTCGGTCACCGGGTCTACAAGAACCGCGACCCACGCGCCACCGTGATGAAACAGACCTGCGACGAAGTGTTGAAGGAACTGGGCATCAACAACGATCCACAGCTGGAACTGGCCATGCGCCTGGAAGAGATCGCCCTGACCGATCCGTACTTCATCGAGCGCTCGCTGTACCCGAACGTCGACTTCTACTCGGGGATCATCCTCAAGGCGATCGGCATTCCAACCAGCATGTTCACCGTGATCTTCGCCCTGGCGCGGACCGTCGGCTGGATCTCCCACTGGAAGGAAATGCTCTCCAGCCCTTACAAGATCGGCCGTCCACGTCAGCTGTACACCGGCTACGAGTCGCGCGACATCACCAAGCTGGAAGACCGCAAGTAAGATCTGTCTTGCGTAACACCTGCGCTGCAGCGGAAACGGCCTCTATCTAGAGGCCGTTTTCATTTGTGTGTCCCGTCCTGAATAAGGTCTACACCTATTTCAGGACTAGACAGTGCCCTCTGGCTGGCCTGCATTGCCTGGACCGCTGCGAAAGCGCCCTCAAAGCCACCTACCCTCTTCCCCAATAAAAATGCCCCGGTCTTTCGACCAGGGCATTGGCTTGCTCGCTACTTATATATAAAAGCCTATACAAATTCTCAGTGGGAAACCGCCCCGCTCGCCCCCAGACCGGTCTGCGAACGCACGAACTGCGGGAAGAACAGCGCCCGCTCGTTTTCCGCCGCGGCCGACTTGTCAGTGATGGAGAAGAACCAGATCCCGACGAAGGCGATGGCCATCGAGAACAGCGCCGGATACTCGTAAGGGAAGATGGCCTTTTCATGGTGCAGGATCTGCACCCAGATGGTCGGACCGAGGACCATCAGCCCTACCGCACTGAGCAGACCCAGCCAGCCACCGATCATCGCCCCACGGGTGGTCAGCTTCTTCCAGTACATGGAGAGCAGCAGCACCGGGAAGTTGCAACTGGCGGCAATCGAGAACGCCAGACCCACCATGAACGCGATGTTCTGGCTTTCGAAGAGGATACCCAGGCCGATCGCCAACACACCGAGTGCAACGGTGGTGATCTTCGACACGCGGATTTCGTCCTTCTCATTGGCCTTGCCCTTGCGCAATACGCTGGCATACAAGTCGTGGGAAACCGCCGAGGCACCCGCCAGGGTCAGGCCGGCAACCACCGCGAGAATGGTCGCAAAAGCCACCGCCGAAATGAACCCGAGGAAGATGCTGCCGCCCACGGCGTTAGCCAGGTGCACCGCCGCCATGTTGTTACCGCCCAGCAGGGCACCTGCCGCATCCTTGAACGCCGGATTGGTGCTGACCAGCAGGATCGCGCCAAAACCGATGATAAAGGTCAGGATGTAGAAGTAGCCAATGAAGCCGGTCGCGTACAGCACGCTCTTGCGAGCTTCCTTGGCGTCGCTCACGGTGAAGAAGCGCATCAGGATGTGAGGCAGGCCAGCCGTACCGAACATCAGTGCCAGGCCCAGGGAGAATGCCGAGATCGGGTCTTTCACCAGGCCGCCAGGACTCATGATCGCCTCACCCTTGGGGTGAACCTTGATCGCCTCGGAGAACAGCATGTTGAAGTCGAAGTTGACGTGCTTCATCACCATCAGGGCCATGAACGAGGCACCCGACAGCAGCAGAACTGCCTTGATGATCTGCACCCAGGTGGTCGCCAGCATGCCACCGAACAGCACGTAGAGGCACATCAGGATCCCTACCAGGATCACCGCCACATGGTAGTCCAGGCCGAACAGCAGCTGGATCAGCTTGCCGGCACCGACCATCTGCGCGATCAGGTAGAACGCCACCACCACCAACGAGCCACAGGCCGACAGCGAGCGGATCTGAGTTTGCCCGAGGCGATAGGAGGCCACGTCGGCAAAGGTGTATTTACCCAGGTTGCGCAGGCGCTCGGCGATCAGGAACAGGATGATCGGCCAGCCCACCAGGAAACCGATGGAGTAGATCAGGCCGTCGTAGCCCGAGGCATACACAAGCGCGGAAATCCCCAGGAAGGAGGCCGCCGACATGTAGTCGCCGGCAATCGCCAGGCCATTCTGGAACCCGGTGATCTTGCCGCCCGCCGCGTAGTAGTCGGCTGCCGACTTGTTACGTTTGGACGCCCAGTAGGTAATGCACAGGGTTGCACCGACAAACGCGATGAACATCACGATGGCCGAGACATTGAGGGGTTGCTTGTGGACTTCGCCGGTCAGCGCGTCGGCTGCCCAGAGCGCGGGGGCGAAGGCCATGAAACCCAAGGCTGCGGATAGACGCCGGATCATTGCCGAGCCTCCTTGAGGATTTCATTGTTCAGGTCGTCGAACTCGCCATTGGCGCGACGCACGTAGATTGCCGTAAGAATGAAGGCCGAGACGATCAGACCGACGCCCAGCGGTATCCCCCAGGTAATCGACGAGGTCGGACTGAGCTTGGCGCCCAGCACCTGCGGTCCATATGCAATCAGAAGAATGAAACCCGAGTACAACCCGAGCATGATCGCCGAGAGAATCCAGGCGAATCGTTCCCGTTTCCTGACCAGCTCCTTGAAACGCGGACTGTTCTGGATCGAGAGGTAAATGCTGTCGTTCATTGTTTTTATCCTCGCAGCACAGATGAGATGAAACATTTTTTACTTTAGGCGGCTGTGAAAGGGAAACCAGACGACCTTAGTATTAGAACGACATTAGTTCAGTTCTACGCTCTTGGCCGCCGCGCAGACAAATGTTCAACGAACAGAAACACGAAGGCCGTCAGGCGAAAACGCCGGACGGCCTTGGGTACCGCGAGCTAGAGCTGTCGGGGGATTACTGGGTCCACTCGCTGACGCGTTCGGGGTGCTTGGCGACCCAGTCCTTGGCCGCCGCTTCAGGCTTGGCACCGTCCTGAATCGCCAACATCACTTCGCCGATTTCATCCTTGGATGCCCACTGGAACTTCTTCAGGAACGCAGCCACTTCCGGCGCCTTCTTGTCCAGCTCCTTGCTGCCGATGCTGTTCACGGTCTCCGCCGCGCCGTACACACCTTTCGGGTCTTCGAGGAAGCGCAGCTTCCACTTGGCGAACATCCAGTGCGGAACCCAGCCGGTGACGGCAATCGATTCCTTCTTCTCTTCGGCACGGGTCAGCTCGGCAATCATCGCCGCGCCCGAACTGGCCTGCAGCTTGTAGCCATCGAGGCCGTAATCCTTGATGGCCTGCTCGGTCTTGATCATCACACCTGAGCCGGCATCGATGCCAACGATCTTTTTCTTGAAGCTCTCATCGGTCTTGAGATCGGCGATGGAGTTGGCCTTGACGTACTCCGGCACGATCAGACCGATCTTGGCATCCTTGAAGTTG
Organism: Pseudomonas asplenii; assembly: GCF_900105475.1. Classification (NCBI taxonomy): domain Bacteria; kingdom Pseudomonadati; phylum Pseudomonadota; class Gammaproteobacteria; order Pseudomonadales; family Pseudomonadaceae; genus Pseudomonas; species Pseudomonas asplenii. The sequence goes on from NZ_LT629777.1 coordinate 6,509,447, forward strand.
GGGCCGTAGTCGACCACCTTGTCCTTGTTCTTGGCCCAGTATTCGCCATGGGTCACCGGCAGCCAGGCGGAAAGCATGGCATCGAGCTTGCCGGTCGCCACGCCCTGCCACATGATCCCGGTGGCCACGGCCTGCAACTTCACGTCATACCCCAGTTTCTGCCTGATCACCTCAGCGGCCACGTTGGTGGTGGCAACGCTATCGGACCAGCCGTCGACGTAACCGATGGTCACGGTCTTGGTGTCGGCACTGGCCAGGCTGGAACTGATGGCAAGCACCAGAGCGGCACCTGCGCCTAAGAGTCGTCGCATCTTCATCGTTACTTCCCCGAAAGTGCTGCGCCCGGCGGATGCCGGACGGCCTCAACGTATAGTTATGGTGCACGGCGCCCCCTTCACGCCTCACGGCCAAACCCGTTCGATCATCAGTGGAGTACTGATACACCGATCATCAACCCAGCCCGTCGACCAACCTGATCTGACAGCGACCTCAAGACAGCGAGAAGCGACATCAGAAAGCCAGCAATCGCCCAGTTGGGAAAACACCTCATCCGACACCGACGACTTTGCATGACAAAATACTGCGCGAGCCCAAGGCCTGAGTAATTCCGGGTAATATGCCCGGCTTTGCTCCCAGATAGCCTGACCATGCCCGCCACCGCCCGCTTCCCGCTATTGCCTTATCTGTTCGCCTGCCTGCTGGGGCTCTTCGCCCTCTGCGGATTCTGGTATGGCCTCGGCCAGCCGGTGATCCTGCCCGATGCCGCGACCCCCACCCACAAGCTGCAATGCGCGTCCTATACACCGTTCGACAAGGATCAGTCGCCCTTCGACCAGCCGTTCAAACCACGCCTGGAACGCATGGACGCCGACCTGGCGTTGCTGGCGACGCGCTTCGAATGCATTCGCACCTACTCCATGACCGGCCTGGAAGCCATGCCGGAACTGGCGCGCAAGCATGGCTTGAAGCTGATGATCGGGGCCTGGGTCAACAGCAATCCGGTGGACACCGAAAAGGAAGTCGATGCCCTGATCGCCTCGGCCAATGCCAATGCCGACGTGGTCAGCGCGGTCATCGTCGGTAACGAAACCCTGCTACGCAAGGAAGTGACAACGGCCCAACTGGTCAGGCTGATCCACAAGGTCAAGGCCCATGTGAAGCAGCCAGTGACCTACGCCGATGTCTGGGAGTTCTGGCTCAGCCACCCAGAGGTGGCTCCCGCAGTGGATTTCCTGACCATCCACCTGCTGCCGTACTGGGAGGACGATCCGGCAGGCATCGACGCGGCCATCGATCATGTCGCGCAGATCCGCCAGACCTTCGGCAACCGCTTCGCACCCAAGGACATCCTGATCGGCGAGACCGGTTGGCCAAGCGAAGGTCGCCAACGGGAAACCGCACTGCCGAGCCGGGTCAACGAAGCGCGGTTCATTCGCGGTTTCGTCAACCTGGCCGAACAGAACGGCTGGCACTACAACCTGATCGAAGCCTTCGACCAACCCTGGAAGCGTGGCAGCGAAGGTGCGGTGGGCGGTTACTGGGGCCTGTTCGATGCCGACCGCCAGGACAAGGGCATACTGGCAGGACCTGTCTCCGACCTGCCGCACTGGCCACAATGGCTGGCATTCGGCGCCGTACTCTTTGTCGCCACCCTGTTGATCGGTGGGCGTGTGCGCAGCACCCGCAGTGCCCTGCTGCTACCGCTGCTCGGTGCGCTGGCCGCCTGTTCCATCGGCGCCTGGGGCGAACTGGCACGGGTGACCAGCCGTTCTACCGGCGAATGGCTCTGGGCCGGCCTGCTAGTGGGCCTGAACCTGCTGGTACTGGCCCATGCGGCCTTGACCCTGGGCAATCGCTCGGGCTGGCGCCAGGGCGCCTTCGAATGGTTGGAGCAGCGTTCCGGCTGGCTGCTGGCAGCAACCGGCTTCGCGGGAGCGGTGATGATGCTGGAGCTGGCGCTGGACCCGCGTTATCGCAGCTTCCCGAGTGCAGCACTGCTATTGCCAGCATGGGTATTTCTGCTGCGCCCGGTGCGCGCCCCACGGGGAGAGACCGCTTTGTTGGCCTTCATCATAGGCGCCGGCATCGTGCCGCAATTGTACCGTGAAGGCCTGCAGAACCCGCAGGCCTGGGGCTGGGCGGCGGTCAGCGTGCTGCTGGTCGTGGCGCTGTGGCGCAGCTTGCGTATTCGCCGCTGACTTTCAGGCTCACCACTCACCTGTGGGAGCCCGCTTGCTGGAGATCCGCCGCAAACGGCCATTCAATGAGATTGGCAGTGCCTGATACGCCGCTATCGCCAGCAAGCCGGCTCCCACAAGGTGGACTGCCCCCAAGGGTTGGATTAGTGTCCAACTTCTTGGGGCAGTCCAAGGCCAGTTTTTTGCATCCAACCGCTAGGCCGACCGCACCAGCCGCAAACCGGCGAGCACCACAGCGAACACCGCCAGGCTGGTGTTGTACAACGCCAGCGCCGGAAACCCGATCAGCAGCGCCAGTACCGCCAGCCCCCAACCCAGCCGACGCGGCAGCACGAACGCCAGCACCGCCGCGCCCAGAGCTATCCACCCCAGCACCTCGAAATGAATCAGCCAGCCCAGACTCGAACGCGCCTGGCATTCCCAGCGCAGCGCCTCATCGACACAGATACCGACCCACTGCCCATCCTCCATCAACCCATACCGCACGCCATAACTGGCAGCCAGCCACAGCGGCAGGACGATAAGCAGCAAAATCAGCGGCAAACGACGGGACATGAACGACTCCGATAGGCAAAAACGGCGCCCAGCATAATCGCCAAGGCGCCGCTTGCAAGCTTTAACAAGGGTTAACTGGTCAGCAAACTGCAGCAAAGTGTATCTTCTGTGAGCTATTGTCTGGATGAATGCACAGAGACTGGATTATTTCGTCTGTGGACATGGCACTTCGGCAGCACCCCAGTGGTCATAGCCTGCGACTCCCACTCCGCATTTCCTTCTAAAGGATGTAGTCATGCTCCATTCTCTGCGCCTCGCCACTTTTGTCGGCGGCCTCATTCTGAGTGCATCCGCGCTGGCCGTCGATGTCGACGCCGCCAGTTATGGCTACCCTTTGACCAACCCGTTCGAGGCGACCATCGCCACCACCCCGCCGGACCTGCGCCCGCAACTGCCCGACGACGACGATATCGACCAATCGGACTACAGCCTGCGATTGCGCCCGGAACGCGAGTTCATCCTCCCGGACAATTTCTGGGCCGTGAAGAAACTCACCTACCGCATCGCCCGTCAGGACCACGCCGCACCGCTGATCTTCCTGATCGCCGGCACCGGCGCGCGTTATGACAGCAGCATCAACGAGTACCTGAAAAAGCTCTATTACAAGGCCGGCTATCACGTGGTCCAGTTGTCGTCGCCCACCAGCTTCGACTTCATGAGCGCCGCCTCGCGCTTCGCCACCCCGGGGGTGACCCAGGAAGACGCCGAAGACATGTACCGGGTGATGCAGGCCGTGCGTGCGCAGAACCCGAAACTGCCGGTCACCGACTACTACCTCAGCGGCTACAGCCTGGGAGCGCTGGACGCAGCGTTCGTCAGCAAGCTGGACGAGACCCGGCGCAGCTTCAACTTCAAGAAAGTCCTGCTGCTCAATCCGCCAGTCAACCTCTATACCTCCATCACCAACCTCGACAAGCTGGTGCAGACCGAGGTCAAGGGCATCAACAACAGCACCACTTTCTATGAACTGGTGCTGGCCAAGCTGACCCGCTACTTCCAGCAAAAGGGCTACATCGACCTCAACGACGCCCTGCTCTACGACTTCCAACAGTCCAAGCAGCACCTGACCAACGAGCAGATGGCGATGCTGATCGGCACCTCCTTCCGTTTTTCGGCGGCGGACATTGCCTTTACTTCGGACCTGATCAACCGCCGTGGTCTGATCACACCGCCCAAGTACCCGATCACCGAAGGCACCAGTCTGACGCCGATGCTCAAACGCGCGCTGCAATGCGACTTCGACTGCTACCTGACCGAACAGGTGATCCCGATGTGGCGAGCCCGCACCGACGGCGGCAGCCTGCTGCAACTGATCGACCAGGTCAGTCTCTACGCGCTCAAGGACTACCTGCACGACAGCCCGAAAATTGCCGTGATGCACAACGCCGACGACGTCATCCTCGGCCCTGGCGACCTGGGTTTCCTGCGCAGCACCTTCGGTAATCGCCTGACTGTCTATCCGCACGGTGGCCACTGCGGCAACCTCAATTACCGCGTCAACGCCGACGCCATGCTGGAGTTCTTCCGTGGCTAAACATCTGATGCTGATCGCCGCCCTGCTCTGCGCCGGCTATGCCCAGGCCGACAACAGCAAGGCCCAAGCCCCGATAACGCCAGATCCGGACGGCTTCACCGAGCCGTTGAAGACGCTCAAGTTCAACCCGGGCCTGGACCAACGTGAATTCGAGCGCTCGACGCTCAACGCGCTGAATGTCTACGACCCGCTGGAGTCGTGGAACCGTCGCGTCTACCACTTCAACTATCGGTTCGACCAGTGGGTGTTCCTGCCGGTGGTCGACGGTTATCGCTACGTCACGCCGGGTTTTGTGCGCAGTGGCGTGAGCAACTTCTTCAGCAACCTGGGGGATGTGCCCAACCTGCTCAACAGCCTGCTCCAGTTCAAGGGCAAGCGCTCACTGGAGACCACCGGGCGCTTGCTGCTCAACACCACCATCGGCATTGCCGGCTTGTGGGACCCGGCGACCAAAATGGGCTTGCCGCGCCAAAGCGAGGACTTTGGTCAGACCCTGGGTTTCTATGGCGTACCGGGCGGTGCCTATCTGGTGTTGCCGTTCTTCGGTCCGTCCAACCTGCGCGATACCGGCGGCCTGGTGTTCGACTTCGCAGCAGAATCGCAGATCAACTTCCTCAACGTATCCCAGGCCAGCGAGAACCATCCGGAGATCTACCTGCTGCGCGCCGTCGACAAGCGCTACACCACCAGCTTTCGCTATGGCCAGTTGAACTCGCCGTTCGAATACGAGAAGGTGCGCTACGTCTATACCGAATCGCGCAAGTTGCAGATCGCCGAGTAAACCGGGAAGCGATAGAAATATCCCTTCCTCGCCAGCAAGGACGCGCCGAGACAATCTCTGGCGCGTCTTCAGGCACAGTCAACTGGCCGAAGCCGCCTGCAACATCACCGCCTGGGGCAGACCGAGAAACCGGCACAGCTCATCGCGCTTGGCCAAGGCGTCACGGCGCCCCAACTCGATCAGCTCGCTGCAATAACCGGCCTCGAACAACAGATAGCTGAGCACTCCGGCACCACTGGTCCGGGTCGCACCCGGGCCGCGCAGGAACAAACGCAACGCCGGCGGCAATTCGTGACGATGGCGTGCAGCGATTTCGTCGAGCGGCTGACTGGGGGCGATCACCAGCACATCCACCGGCGCCAGCCCCAGGCTGCGCGGCTGATGGGGTGGCAGCATGCGACCGAACTGATTCAGGCGCTGCAACAGTTCGATGTCGCTTTCCAGACTATCGATGAACGTACTGTTGAGCATGTGTCCGCTGATCTGCGCCAGACTCGGCTGCAGGCCCGTATAGCGCCGCTCGACGGCCTCCCGGGCGTCGAGGCCGCGCGAGTTGCCACTGACGCCAACCACCAGCACCCGAGTGGCGCCCAGGTGCAACGCCGGACTGATGGGGGCCGACTGCCGCACCGCGCCGTCGCCAAAATACTCAGGCCCCAACTTGACCGGTGCAAACAGCAATGGAATCGCCGAACTGGCCAACAGATGATCGACGGTCAATTCGGTCGGCACGCCAATGCGCCGATGACGCAACCACGAATCGATGGCACCCTTGCCCTGATAGAAGGTGACCGCCTGCCCCGATTCATAACCGAAGGCCGTCACCGCCACCGCACGCAGTTGCTGGTGCTCGATGGCCTGCGCGATACCGGGCAAATGGATTTTCTCGTCGAGCAGGTCGCGCAACGGCGAGCTGTTGAGCAGGGCCACCGGCACCTGGGCACCCAGGCCGAGCAGGCTGTGGCCAAAAAACCGCGTGGCCTGGTGAATCACTCCCGGCCAGTCGCTGCGTAGCACCCGATGGCTGCGAAAACCCTGCCAGAACGCACTCAGACGTTCGATGGCAGCGGTAAAGTTCATCGCCCCACTGGCCAGACTGACCGCGTTGATCGCTCCCGCCGACGTGCCGACGATCACCGGAAACGGGTTGCTCGTCCCCGGCGGCAGCAGCTCGCCAATCGCTGCCAGCACACCTACCTGATACGCGGCTCGTGCGCCCCCACCAGAGAGAATCAGGCCAGTCACCGGTTCAGTTGGGCTCATTCGCGACACTCCGTCAGTCAGCTAGCTACCTGATACACCAGGCCCTTCCCTGGCAGCAAGAGGGCCCTGCAGTTTATCGACGTTTTTTCTCGTAGAGCCTGGGCTCTCCCGCCGGGCGGCTCTTGAACCGCCGATGAGTCCACAGGTATTGCTCGGGACATGCCCGCAACGACGCCTCGACCCAACGGTTGATCCGCAGGCAATCGACCTCCTCGGACTCGGCCGGAAAGTCCGTCAGCGGCGGATGGATCACCAGCCGATAACCACTGCCGTCGGCCAGCCGCTCCTGGGTGAAGGGCACCACCAGCGCCTTGCCCAGACGGGCGAACTTGCTGGTCGCAGTGACGGTCGCCGCCTGGATTCCAAACAGCGGCACGAAGATACTCTGCTTGATTCCGTAGTCCTGGTCGGGGGCGTACCAGATCGCCCGGCCGGCGCGCAACAGTTTGAGCATCCCACGCACATCGTCACGCTCCACGGCGAGGGAGTCGAGATTGTGCCGCTCGCGACCACGGCGCTGGACGAAATCGAACAGTGCATTGCCATGTTCGCGGTACATGCCATCGATGGTGTGCTGCTGCCCCAGAAGGGCCGCGCCGATTTCCAGCGTGGTGAAATGCAGCGCCATCAGGATCACGCCCTTGCCCTCGCGCTGGGCCTGCTGCAAATGCTCAAGCCCTTCGACATGGGCCAGACGCGCCAGGCGCGGTTTGGCCCACCACCAGCTCATGGCCATTTCAAAGAAGGCGATGCCGGTGGACGCGAAGTTTTCCTTGAGCAGACGGGTGCGCTCGGCGCTGGACTTCTCCGGGAAACACAATTCCAGGTTACGCGCGGCGATCCGCCGACGTTCGCCGGCCACCCGGTACATCACGGCGCCCAGGATGCGCCCGACCTTCAACAGGGCGCAGTAGGGCAATTGAACGATCAGCCACAGCAGCCCAAGCCCCAACCAGAGCAACCAGTAGCGTGGATGAAAAAAAGCAGCTCGAAAACGCGGGCGATCCATTAATGATTCCGGACAGACACAAGGCCGCGCATTCTACAACGGTTCGAGTCGGCTTGCGGGGCGCGGGCGTTCTCGTTATAAGTCTCGGCACTTTCAGCGACAAGCCACGTTATGCCGACCATGAGCCAAACCGAACCGCTAGACCAGGATCCCGTGTTCCAGTTGAAGGGCAGCATGCTCGCCATTACGGTGCTGGAACTGGCGCAGAACAACCTCGATGCCCTCGACCGCCAACTCGCGGCCAAGGTCCTCCAGGCGCCCAATTTCTTCAGCAACACCCCGCTGGTGCTGGCCCTGGACAAACTTCCCGCCGATCAGGGCGCCGTCGACCTGCCCGGTCTGATGCGCATCTGTCGCCAGCATGGCCTGAGGACGCTGGCGATCCGCGCCAACCGGATCGAGGACATTGCCGCCGCGATCGCCATCGACCTGCCAGTACTGCCGCCCTCCGGCGCCCGTGAACGGCCGGTCGATCCGACCGAAGGCGAAGTGAAGAAAATACCGGAAAAACCACCGGAACCCACGATCAAGCCGACCCGGATCATCACCACGCCAGTGCGCGGTGGCCAGCAGGTCTACGCCCAGGGCGGCGACCTGGTGGTGGTTTCTTCCGTCAGCCCCGGCGCGGAACTTCTGGCCGATGGCAACATCCATGTTTACGGACCGATGCGTGGTCGCGCCCTGGCCGGTGTCAAGGGTGACACCAAGGCGCGGATTTTCTGCCAGCAACTAAGCGCCGAACTGGTCTCGATTGCCGGCCAGTACAAGGTTTCCGAGGATTTGCGGCGCGATCCGCTGTGGGGCTCGGGCGTTCAGATCAGCTTGTCCGGCGACGTGTTGAACATCATACGGCTTTAACGGATACTTGCCGCCATTTCCGAAATGTCGCCTTCTTCGTAGCGAAAATGGCTTGAAGGGGTTAGGAAAACACGAAATGTAAAAATTACCGACGGTACTTTAAACATTTCGTCGCTTCCGAGCCAAAGCCAGACGTCTACAGTTGTTTTTCAGCGACGTTCTTCAGGGGCTAAAAAGAGTCCTTTTTCCTTAGGGGTGATACACCTTGGCCAAGATTCTCGTGGTTACATCCGGCAAGGGTGGTGTGGGTAAGACCACCACCAGCGCCGCCATCGGTACCGGCCTCGCGCTGCGCGGCCACAAGACAGTGATCGTCGACTTCGACGTCGGCCTGCGTAACCTCGACCTCATCATGGGCTGCGAACGCCGCGTGGTGTATGACTTCGTCAACGTCGTGAACGGCGAAGCCAACCTGCAACAGGCCCTGATCAAGGACAAGCGCCTGGAAAACCTGTACGTGCTGGCTGCCAGCCAGACCCGTGACAAGGATGCGCTGACCAAGGAAGGCGTGGAAAAGGTACTGATGGAGCTCAAGGAAAGCTTCGAATTCGTGGTCTGCGACTCCCCGGCGGGGATCGAGACCGGTGCCCACCTGGCGATGTACTTCGCCGACGAAGCGATTGTCGTCACCAACCCGGAAGTGTCTTCGGTCCGTGACTCCGACCGCATGCTCGGCCTGCTGGCCAGCAAGTCGCGCCGTGCAGAGCAAGGTGAAGAGCCGATCAAGGAACACCTGTTGCTGACCCGCTACAACCCGGAGCGCGTGAGCAAGGGCGAAATGCTGGGTGTCGAAGACGTCAAGGAGATCCTGGCCGTGACTCTGCTGGGCGTTATCCCCGAGTCCCAAGCGGTGCTCAAGGCATCCAACCAGGGTGTACCGGTCATCCTCGACGACCAGAGCGATGCTGGCCAAGCCTATAGCGATGCGGTTGACCGCCTGCTGGGCAAGACCGTCGAGCATCGTTTCCTCGATGCACAGAAGAAGGGATTCTTCGAGCGCCTGTTTGGAGGCAACTAAGCAATGAACCTTTTTGACTTCTTTCGTGCCAGCAAAAAAGTAAGCACCGCGTCGGTTGCGAAAGAGCGTCTGCAGATCATTGTGGCGCACGAACGCGGCCAACGCAGCACCCCGGACTACTTGCCCGCCCTGCAGCAGGAGCTGGTGGAAGTGATCCGCAAGTACGTCAATATCGGGTCCGATGACGTGCACGTCGCCTTGGAAAACCAGGGCAGTTGCTCGATTCTGGAACTCAATATCACCCTGCCGGATCGCTGATCGATCCGGACGGAGCCACGGCGGCCCGGAACCTGCACCTTTTTGTAGGAGCCGAGCTTGCTCGCGAATGGATTCTACAGCCGACTCAATGTCGGCTGATTGACCGCTTTCGCGAGCAAGCTCGGCTCCTACAGTGAGATGCAGGCTTCGGGCCGCCGTTGGCGTTTGTTACGAGGCTGTTTTAATGCCGCTGTCGAATATCCGCATCATCCATCAGGACGCCGCCGTACTGGTGGTAGACAAGCCGACTCTGCTGCTCTCCGTCCCGGGCCGGGCCGACGACAACAAGGATTGCCTGATCACCCGCCTGCAGGAAAACGGCTACCCCGAAGCCCTGATCGTCCATCGGCTGGACTGGGAAACCTCGGGCATCATCCTGCTGGCTCGCGACCCGGACACCCATCGCGAACTGTCGCGACAGTTTCATGACCGCGAAACCGAAAAAGCCTATACCGCACTCTGCTGGGGCCAGCCGGAACTGGACAGTGGCAGCATCGACCTGCCGCTGCGCTACGACCCGCCGACCAAACCCCGCCATGTGGTCGATCACGAGTTCGGCAAACATGCGCTGACCTTCTGGAAAGTGCTGGAGCGCCATGCCGACTGGTGCCGGGTAGAGCTGACGCCGATCACCGGGCGCTCGCATCAACTGCGGGTGCACATGCTGTCCATCGGTCATCCACTGCTGGGCGACGGCCTGTATGCCCACCCGCAGGCGCTGGCGGCCTGGCCAAGACTGTGCCTGCACGCCAGCATGCTGAGTTTCACCCACCCGCAGAGCGGCGAGCGCCTGCGCTTCGAGTGCCCGGCGCCGTTCTGAGCCGCGCCGCGAATCACTCCTGCCGCCTGTATTGCCCTGTAGGAGCCCGGCTTGTTGGCGAATGCGCTCTCACGGTAGCTAAAAGCTTCGCGGGCAAGCCCGGCCCCTGCAAGATACGGTAAACTCCCGACATTGCCGTCTGGAGCCACTTATGCGCGCAGAGTTGAACCAAGGCCTGATCGACTTTCTCAAGGCCTCTCCCACCCCCTTTCATGCCACCGCCAGCCTGGTCCAACGCCTGGAAGCGGCCGGCTACCAGCGTCTCGACGAGCGCGAAACCTGGCATACCGAGCCTAACGGTCGCTACTACGTCACCCGTAACGACTCTTCCATCATCGCCTTCAAGCTCGGCCGCGCCTCACCGCTGCTGGCCGGCATCCGCATGGTCGGCGCCCATACCGACAGCCCGTGTCTGCGGGTCAAGCCGCAGCCCGAACTGCAGCGCCATGGCTTCTGGCAGTTGGGTGTCGAAGTCTACGGCGGCGCCCTGCTCGCGCCCTGGTTCGACCGCGACCTGTCCCTGGCCGGCCGCGTCACCTTCCGGCGCGACGGCAAGGTCGAAAGCCAGTTGATCGACTTCAAGGCCCCCATCGCGACCATCCCCAACCTGGCGATTCACCTCAACCGTGAAGCCAACCAGGGCTGGGCGATCAATCCACAGAACGAGCTGCCACCGATCCTGGCGCAATTCGCCGGCGATGAGCGGGTGGATTTCCGCGCAGTGCTCACCGACCAGTTGGCCCGCGAACATGGCCTCAGCGCCGACGTGGTACTCGATTACGAGTTGAGTTTCTACGACACCCAGAGCGCCGCCGTGATCGGTCTCAACGGTGATTTCATCGCCGGTGCCCGCCTGGACAACCTGCTGTCCTGCTACGCCGGCCTGCAGGCATTGCTCAATGCCGACAGCGAGGAAACCTGCCTGCTGGTCTGCAACGACCACGAGGAAGTCGGTTCCTGCTCCGCCTGCGGTGCCGATGGCCCGATGCTCGAGCAGACCCTGCGCCGCCTGCTGCCGGAAGGCGAGGACTATGTACGCACGATTCAGCGCTCGCTGCTGGTCTCGGCCGACAACGCCCATGGCGTACACCCCAACTACGCCGAGAAACACGACGCCAACCATGGCCCGAAACTCAACGCAGGCCCGGTGATCAAGGTCAACAACAACCAGCGTTACGCCACCAACAGTGAAACCGCCGGTTTCTTCCGCCATCTGTGCATGGCCGAAGAAGTCCCGGTGCAGAGCTTCGTGGTGCGCAGCGACATGGGTTGCGGCTCGACCATCGGACCGATCACCGCCAGTCACCTGGGCGTGCGTACCGTGGACATCGGCCTGCCGACCTTCGCCATGCACTCGATCCGCGAACTGGCGGGCAGCCACGACCTGGCGCATCTGGTGAAAGTCCTGGGCGCGTTCTACGCCAGCCACGAACTGCCCTGAGCCCGCGTTCCCCTTGGTCTGGGGGCAACCCCAGAGCCCTGGGAACACTCCGGACGATGAGAAAAATCCGGACTGTGGGAGCAGGATTTATCCGCGAAGAGGCCCTTGAGATCGCCAAAAGCTTCTCGGCGATCCGAAACCTCGGTAAATCCTGCCCCCACAGTATCGCCTCTCCCCTCTTCATCAGGCCCATCACCCGACCTGATAACGCCTGATGCACATCAAGGCATCCCCACCAAAGCGACCTAGACTGAAGGTATATCCCTCGACAAGGCCGTCGTCATGATCACCCCGTTCGAATTCCACTCGATGCTCATCCCGATCCTGGCCGGTATGCTGCTGTTGGCCGTGGGCTTCAACTTCCGGGAAAACCGGGCCGGGCCGGCGCTGATGTGGTCTGGCATGCTGTTGATCCTCGGGACCGTGCTCTACAAGATCCTCGCCAAACTGGCCGAATAAATGCGCGACGCCCAAGGCTGGCGTACACTCGGTCGATCTGCATTCCGTATGGTTGACTGACTAGTGTTCGCCCGTCTTTTTGCTCTGCCCGCCTGCCTGCTGATTTGCCTGTTAGCCCTGCTGCCACTGGCTCCCGCCCAAGCTGTCGGCCTGCCAAGCCTGTTGGGCAGCGCCGAGAAAACCCAGCCACAACCGACCGAACCGCTGGCCCAGTCCCTGGATGAGGTCATCAAGAATCTGGAGAACGATCAGCAACGCAGCAAGCTGCTGAGCGACCTGAAAAAGCTCCGGGACAGCACGAAAAAAGCCCAGCCGGCCGCTGAAGTCGGAGTACTGGGACTGATCGGCAGCACCTTGAGCGACTTCGAAAAACAGTTCACCGGCAATGACAGCCCGCTCAATCGCTGGTCGCTGGAACTCGACCAGGCCAAGCAGGAAATGCTGGCGCTGATGCTCCCGGCCAGCGAGTGGCTGCCGATCATCTTCGCCTTTGCCCTGATCCTGCTACTCTGGAGCTGTCTCGCCTGGGCGATGATCTGGCTCGGCCACCGGGTCCGTCTGCGCTTCGGCCTGACCGAGGAGTTGCCCCAGCATCCGCGCACCGTCGACCTGCTGCGCTTCGCCCTGCGCAAGCTCGGCCCGTGGATGATCGCCCTGCTGATCACCGTCTACCTGACCTACGCCCTGCCCTCGTCCCTGGGCAAGGATCTGGCGATGGCCCTGGCTTATGCGCTGGTGGTCGGTACCTGCTTTTCGGCGATCTGCGTCATCGCCTTCTCGCTGCTCGATGGGCCACACCGGCATCAGGCGTTGCACATCCTGCGACGTCGGGCCTTCCGGCCATTGTGGCTGATCGGCAGCTTCGCCGCGTTCGGCGAGGCGCTGAGTGACCCGCGCCTGATCGCCAGCCTCGGCAGCCACCTGGCGCACACCGCCGCGACCCTCATCAACGTCATGGCCGCGCTGTCCTCAGGGTTGTTCATCCTGCGCTTCCGCCGACCCATCGCCCACCTGATCCGCAACCAGCCGCTGTCCCGGCGCCTGACCCGTCGCGCCCTGAGCGATACCATCGATATTCTCGGCAGTTTCTGGTTCATCCCCGCGCTGATCCTCGTGGCGATCTCGCTGTTCGCAACGTTCTTTTCCGCCGGAGACACCAGTACCGCCCTGCGCCAGTCGCTGATCTGCACCGTGCTGGTCGTGCTGTGCATGGTGATCAACGGCCTGGTGCGGCGCCATGCGCTCAAACCACAACGCGGGCACAAGCGCCATACGCTGTATTCAGAGCGGTTGAAAAGTTTTGGCTACACCCTGGTGCATCTGTTCGTCTGGCTGGTGTTCATCGAACTCGGCCTGCGCGTCTGGGGCATGTCGCTGATCCGGTTCACCGAAGGCGAAGGGCATGAGGTCAGCGTCCGCCTGTTCAGCCTCGGCGGTACGCTGATCTTCGCCTGGCTGGTGTGGATTCTTGCCGACACGGCCGTACACCATGCCCTCACCCGCTCGCGCAAGGGCCTGGCCAATGCCCGGGCACAGACGATGATGCCGCTGATCCGCAACGTGCTGTTCGTGGCGATCTTCATCATCGCGCTGATCGTCGCCCTGGCAAACATGGGCATGAACGTCACGCCGCTTTTGGCCGGTGCCGGTGTGATCGGTCTGGCCATCGGTTTTGGTGCGCAGTCGCTGGTGGCGGACCTGATCACCGGTCTGTTCATCATCATCGAGGATTCCCTGGCCATCGACGACTACGTGGATGTCGGCGGTCACCTTGGTACCGTCGAGGGCCTGACCATACGCACCGTACGGCTGCGGGACATCGACGGCATCGTCCACACCATTCCGTTCAGCGAGATCAAGAGCATCAAGAACTACTCACGGGAGTTCGGCTATGCAATTTTCCGGGTGGCGATCCCCTACAACATGGCCATCGACGATGCGATCAAACTGATGCGCGATGTCGGCCAGAAGATGCGTACCGATCCACTGCAGCGGCGCAACATCTGGTCGCCGCTGGAGATCCAGGGGGTGGAGAGCTTCGAGTCCGGCAGCGCGATTCTGCGGGCCCGCTTCAAGACCGCGCCGATCAAGCAGTGGGAGGTTTCGCGGGCCTTCAACCTGGCGCTGAAACGGACCATGGACGAAGCCGGCCTGGATCTGGCGACCCCGCGCCTGAGCGTGCAGGTGGTGACGGCCGGTGGTGGTGCGCAAAGCGAACAACCGGCCAGATCCTGAGCACCACCGTCCCATCCTGTAGTAGCCCGGCTTGCCGGCGAATGCGCCCTCAAGGCAGCCAAAAGCTTCGCGGGCAAGCCATGCTCCTACAGCACATCCACCCCGACATGAATCGCATCATGCCGCCAGAATTCCAGGTCGCAGTCGATAAGCCGCTGGTGCTGGTCGTAGTTGACCCGGGCAATCCGCAATCCCGGGCTGCCGGACGACACACGCAACGCCGCAGCGGCCTCCAGCGGCAATGAGGTCGGCACTATTTCGAAGCGCACCCGCCCGTAGTGCAAATCGTAGTGGCGGGCATACAGTTCGGTGATCGACTGGTTCAGGTCGAACTCGAGAATCCCCGGGAAATACTGCGGGTTGAGGTAGTGCTCGACATACAGCACCTGCCGCTCATCGATCCGCCGCACCCGACAGACCTGGATCACGCTGGACAGCGCCGGCAACTGCAACCACTCGCACACCGCTGCCGACGCCGGCTGCAGCCGCGCCGACAAGACCTGGGTGGAAGGAACCCGGCCCTGGGCACTGACCATCGCGTGAAAGTGACTACGCTGCATCAGGTTGTAGGCCAGCCTGGGCGGCGAGACGAACCAGCCCCGGCGTTCCTCGCGGTAGATCAGCCCCTGGGCCTCCAGTTGCAGCAAAGCCTCGCGCACGGTGATCCGGGTGGTACTGAACAGCTCGCTGAGCTTGCGCTCGGCCGGCAGCTTGCTTGCGCCGGGCAACAATCCGTGTTCGATCTGCTCGCACAGAGCCTGACAGATGGCTGTCACCGCCTTTGGTGCCTCTTCGCGCATCAACGTTACCTATGTGGACTAGTCCAGCACTGTTTCAGGGCAAAACCGTATAGCGTCACGGTCTCCAGTTGCAGCACCCAGCCTAGGCAATACACATGACTGGTATGTGACAAAGCGACGAAACGGTGCAATAGAACGCCCGCCTAAAATCAGTAATTACCTTAAATATCAATTAGTTAAACATAGTCTACGCTTAGTTCGGTGGTCACGGGTGCTACTGGGGAAAAACCTTGCAGGACTGATGCCGACATTAAAATGTCATCCAGCGAGCTTAAATTGGCTCAGGTATTGCTGACCTAGACCAAACGTCCAACCGCCGCACTACGTATATAAAAACTGTCGATCAAGATCTCAGCGTTGAACAACGCCCAAAGGAGCTTCGGATGAAACAGCTTTTCCTGGCATCACTGTTAGGCTCGACCATTGCCCTGTGCACCAGCGCCATGGCCGCCGATACCAATTTGCAAACGCTGGAGGCCGCCGCCAAGAAAGAAGGTGCCGTCAACAGTGTCGGCATGCCCGATGACTGGGCGAACTGGGCCGGCACCTGGAAGGACCTGAGCGACAAGTACGGCCTCAAGCACATCGACACCGATATGAGCTCGGCCCAGGAAATCGCCAAGTTCGCCGCCGAGAAAGACAACGCCAGCGCCGATATCGGCGACGTCGGCGCGGCCTTCGGCCCGATCGCGACCAAGCAGGGCGTGACCCAGCCGTACAAGCCGAGCACCTGGGAACAGGTTCCGGCCTGGGCCAAGGACAAGGACGGCAACTGGGCACTGGCCTACACCGGCACCATCGCCTTCATCGTCAACAAGAAGCTGCTGCACGGCTCCGAAGTACCGAAAAGCTGGGCTGACCTCAAGACCGGCAAGTACAAGGTTTCCATCGGTGACGTGAGCACCGCGGCCCAGGCCGCCAACGGCGTGCTGGCAGCGGCATTGGCCAACGGTGGCGACGAGAAGAACATCCAGCCGGCACTGCTGATGTTCGCCGACATCGCCAAGCAGGGCCGCCTGTCGCTCGCCAACCCGACCATCGCCACCATGGAAAAGGGTGAAGTGGAAGTCGGCGTGGTCTGGGACTTCAACGGCCTGAGCTACAAGGCCAAGATGGCCAGCCCCGATGACTACGTCGTGCTGATCCCGTCCGACGGCTCGGTGATTTCCGGCTACACCACCATCATCAACAAGTACGCCAAGCACCCGAACGCCGCCAAGCTGGCGCGTGAGTACATCTTCAGTGACGCCGGTCAGATCAACCTGGCCCGTGGCAATGCCCGTCCGATCCGCGCCGAACACCTGACCCTGCCGGAAGACGTCAAGGCCAAGCTGCTGCCTAACGAGCAGTACAAGCACGTCACCCCGATCAAGGATGCCGACGCCTGGGAGAAAACCTCCAAGGCACTGCCGCAGAAGTGGCAGGAAGAAGTCATCATCAACATGCAATAACTGACTGTTTGCCACCACTGAACTGTAGGAGCAGGCGGATCGCCGCACCGCCTGCTCCTACAGGTTTTGCAGACTCCTTGAAACAGAGGCCCGGCTCATGCAGCACAACGTCATCCTGGTCGTGCTCGATGGCCTGAACCACGAGGTCGCCCGCCACGCCATGGGCCATCTCCAGGCTTACGCAGGCGCAGGACGCGCAGCGCTGTACAAACTGGAATGCGAGTTGCCCTCGCTGTCACGACCGCTCTACGAATGCATTCTGACCGGTGTCGCGCCGATCCACAGCGGCATCGTGCACAACCATGTCACCCGGCTGTCGAACCAGCGCAGCGTGTTCCACTACGCCCGCGATGCCGGTCTCAAGACAGCGGCGGCGGCCTATCACTGGGTCAGCGAGTTGTACAACCGCTCGCCCTTCGTTGCGGCTCGGGATCGCCATACCCACAACGACAGCCTGCCGATCCAGTACGGACATTTCTACTGGATGGACCACTATCCCGATTCCCATCTGTTCGCCGACGCCGAAAGCCTGCGCCTGCAACATGCGCCGAACTTCCTGCTGGTGCACCCGATGAACATCGACGACGCCGGCCACAAGCATGGTCTGGACAGCGCCCAGTACCGCAACAGCGCACGCTCGGCCGACATCATCCTCGCCGACTACCTGCAAGGCTGGCTCGATGCCGGCTACCAGGTGCTGGTGACCGCCGACCATGGCATGAACAACGACCGCTCGCACAACGGCCTGCTGGCCGAAGAGCGTGAAGTCCCGCTGTTCGTGCTCGGCGACGCCTTCAGTTTCAATCCCGATGCCACGCCCCGGCAGACCGAGCTTTGCGGCACGATCTGCACACTGCTGGGCGTTCATCACGACAAACCTGTATGCCGGGAGCTGTTGAAGTGAATTCACTCACCCGTGGCAAAGGGCTCGCCCTGCTCTGCCTGGTGCCTTTCGCCCTGTTCTTCATCGTATTCGAGATCGCCCCGCTGATCTGGGTGCTGATCAACAGCCTGCAATCGGAAGAAAACGGCTGGGGGCTGGCCAACTTCAGCAAGATCTTCAGTTCGAAGTTCTACCTGCAGGCGATCCAGTACAGCCTGGAGATCAGTTTCTGGTCGAGCGTGTTCGGCATGCTCATCGCCCTGCTGGGTGCCTACTCGCTGCGGCGGGTCGATTCGCGCCTGCGCGACTTCGTCAACGCCTTCGCCAACATGACCAGCAACTTTGCCGGCGTGCCGCTGGCCTTCGCGTTCATCATCCTGCTGGGCTTCAACGGCACCATCACCCTGATGCTGAAACAGGCCGGAATCATCCAGGATTTCAACCTGTACTCGAAGACCGGTCTGATCATTCTCTACACCTACTTCCAGATTCCCCTGGGCGTGCTGCTGCTCTATCCGGCCTTCGACGCACTGCGCGAAGACTGGCGCGAATCCGCCGCGCTGCTCGGCGCCAACGGCTGGCAGTTCTGGCGGCATATCGGTCTGCCGGTGCTGACCCCGGCGCTGCTGGGCACTTTCGTCATCCTGCTGGCCAACGCCCTTGGGGCCTACGCCACGGTCTACGCCCTGACCACCGGCAACTTCAACGTGCTGCCGATCCGCATCGCCGCGCTGGTGTCCGGCGACATCAGCCTCGATCCGAACATGGCCAGTGCGCTGGCGGTGATCCTGGTCGGCCTGATGACCTTCGTCACCGTCATCCATCAATGGCTGTTGAAAAGGAGCCACCATGTCGCGCGCTGAACCCGGCTCCGCCAACCTCTACCACCGTGTGGTGGTCTATCTGCTGTTCCTGATCCTGCTGCTGCCGCTGCTCGGAACCTTCGTCTACTCGATCGCCAGCAGTTGGTCGGCGACCGTGCTGCCCAGCGGCTTCACCTTCAAGTGGTACCTGCAACTGTGGAGCGATCCACGCTTTCTCAACGCGTTCGGCCAATCACTGATCGTCTGCGTCGGTTCGCTGGTGCTGTCGGTGGTGCTGATCCTGCCGTTGCTGTTCGTGGTCCACTACCACTTCCCGCGGCTCGACGCGCTGATGAACATCCTGATCCTGCTGCCTTTCGCCGTGCCGCCGGTGGTGTCCTCGGTGGGCCTGCTGCAGTTGTACGGTTCCGGGCCGTTCGCCATGGTCGGTACGCCGTGGATCCTGATCGGTTGCTACTTCACCGTGGCCCTGCCCTTCATGTACCGGGCAATCACCAACAACCTGCAGGCGATCAACCTGCGCGACCTGATGGACGCCGCCCACCTGCTCGGCGCCAGCACCTGGCAGGCGGCGTTTCTGGTGGTCCTGCCAAACCTGCGCAAGGGCCTGATGGTGGCGTTGCTGCTGTCGTTCTCGTTCCTGTTCGGCGAGTTCGTTTTCGCCAACATCCTCGTCGGCACCCGCTACGAGACCCTGCAGGTGTACCTGAACAACATGCGCAACAGCAGCGGTCACTTCACCAGTGCCCTGGTGATCTCCTACTTTCTGTTCGTATTGGTGCTCACCTGGGTCGCCAACCGCCTCAACAAGGACAAAAGCCAATGAGCTTCATCAGCGTCCAGAACCTGAAAAAGACCTACGCCGGCACCACGGTGTTCAGCGACATCAACTGCGACATCGCCAAGGGCGAGTTCATCACCCTGCTCGGCCCCTCCGGCTGCGGCAAGTCCACCCTGCTGCGCTGCATCGCCGGCCTGACCCCGGTGGACAGCGGCACGATCCTGCTCGACGGCCAGGATATCGTCCCGCTGAGCCCGCAGAAACGCGCCATCGGCATGGTTTTCCAGAGCTACGCGCTGTTCCCCAACATGACCGTGGAACAGAACGTCGCCTTCGGCCTGAAGATGCAGAAGGTCAACGCCGATGACAGCCACAAGCGGGTGATCGAAGCCCTCAAGCTGGTGGAACTGCACGACTTCGCCGCCCGCTATCCGCACCAGCTCTCCGGTGGCCAGTGCCAGCGCGTGGCCCTGGCCCGTTCGCTGGTGACCCGTCCGCGCCTGCTGCTGCTCGACGAACCGCTGTCGGCCCTGGACGCGCGGATTCGCAAGCACCTGCGCGAGCAGATCCGCGCGATCCAGCGTGAGCTGGGCCTGACCACCATCTTCGTCACCCACGACCAGGAAGAAGCCCT
Source organism: Pseudomonas asplenii (assembly GCF_900105475.1). Lineage (NCBI taxonomy): Bacteria > Pseudomonadati > Pseudomonadota > Gammaproteobacteria > Pseudomonadales > Pseudomonadaceae > Pseudomonas > Pseudomonas asplenii. The sequence goes on from NZ_LT629777.1 coordinate 6,529,249, forward strand.
GACCATGAGTGACCGGATCTTCCTGATGAACCAGGGCCAGATCGTCCAGAGCGGCGATGCCGAATCGCTCTACACTGCGCCAGTGGATGTCTTCGCCGCCGGTTTCATCGGCAACTACAACCTGCTCGAAGCCGACGCCGCCAGCCGCCTGCTGCAACGGCCGGTCAACAGCCGTATCGCCATTCGCCCGGAAGCCATCGAGCTGCACACCGAAGGCGAGCTGGATGCGTTGATCCGTGGTCATAGTCTGCTGGGCAACGTCATTCGCTACCGGATCGAGGCTCGGGG